>CAZNVX010000156.1:0-7013 GCA_964576225.1 uncultured Christensenellaceae bacterium | reverse complement strand
ATCCCCCTGTTTAATCTGGGAATCGGCGCGGTTGTCAAGGTCGTGCTGAGCATTGTGCTGATTCGCATTCCGTCGCTCAACATCAGCGGCGCGGCCATAGGCACCGCCGCGTGTTACGGCATTGCCGCGGTGCTGAACGTAATATTTGTATCGCGCATCACCCGGCCGAATATCCGTTTCTTTTCTGGCTTCATCATGCCGCTTTTGTCCACAGCCGCTATGGGGCTTGTCGTCTACTATATGTATGATTCCCTTTTGCCCGCTCTTGGTAACACCAAAGCCACTTTATTCTGTATTCTTGCGGCGGTTCTTGTCTATGTGACCATGCTGTTTTTCACGGGGTCTCTTAAAAAGGCGGATATGGAATATATTCCGGGCGGGGGACGCATCATAGGATTTATGAACAAGCTTGGTTTTTGGAGACAGTAGCATGAATATCACCATAGCCAGCATGGGCCCGGACGGGAGAATCTGCGACCGTGTCAGACAGGCAGCCAAAGCCGCTTCTGTCGTTGTTGTCCAGACTGACCAAGTGCCGATAATCGACGGCGGCTTTGAATACCTGACGCTGGACAATATCTACGAAGCCTCAGACGATTTTGACACGCTCGTCCAAAACGCTTGTGCGTTTCTTATGCGCGACAAACTCTTGTTTATTGTCCTCGGCAACGTGTACCATAACCTCGTCGCATCAGCACTGGTGCGCAGCGTGCTGGAGACCGGCGGCCATGCGGATGTGATTCCCGGGGGCGACACGGCTTTGTGCGCGGCTTTTGCCGGCGGCCTTGTAAACGCCTCCCATGGTGTCTTCATCCATACCGCCTCAGCGTTTGAACACATCGCCGACACCGGCATGACGCTGGTGATCAACGAGATCGATACGCGGCTCAAAGCTTCGGAGCTCAAGCTTAAGCTGGCTGCTTTTTACGATGACGAATACCCAGTATTTCTCGTGGATACGCGGAGCGGCTCAGGCAAAAACATTTTTCTCTGTCAGCTTGACGCCGAGCCTTCCTACGGTTATTATACTAGCATGGTAATCGTTCCCTGTCGGGTCGTGCAGAAAAGCCGGTTCACGTTTACCGATTTGGTCGATGTCATGGCTCGTCTGCGCTCGCGCAGCGGCTGCCCATGGGATAAAGAGCAGACGCATGCGAGTTTAAAGCGGTATCTTGTGGAAGAGAGTTACGAGGTGCTTGAAGCCATCGATACGGACGACATGGACGCCCTGTGCGACGAGTTGGGAGATGTATTGCTGCAGGTGGTGTTTCATGCCAGAATCGCCCAGCAGCAGGGCGTGTTTGATATCCATGATGTCACCACGGCGATCTGCAACAAAATGATATCCCGGCATACCCACATTTTCGGCGCCGATACGGCGGATACGCCGCAGGATGTGATTAAGAACTGGGAGCAGATCAAAAAAGGAGAGCGGGGGCAGCAGACCCAAACCGACGTGTTAAAAAGCGTTCCCCGCAGCATGCCGGCGCTCATGCGCAGCGGAAAGGTGCAGCACAAGGCGGCACATATCGGCTTCGATTTCCGTGATGCCGCCCAGGCCATGGACAAGCTCCGGGAGGAAATCGCCGAGGTCGAAACGGAAACGGACAAGGCAGCCCTAGCGGAGGAGTGTGGCGATTTGCTGTTTGCCGCCGTCAATGTGATCAGATTGCTGGGCATCGAGCCCGAGACGGCGCTGCAGAAAGCCACGGACAAGTTTATTTCACGTTTTGCCCTTGTTGAAAAACTTGCCCTGGATCAAAACCTGGACATGCATCAATGCAGTCTTGACACACTTGATAGCTTGTGGAATGAGGCCAAGATGGTTCAGGCAAACGCAGCATTGGGCAGGCGCCAATGACAAAGTCACTCAATTTGAGAGGGCCAAAACAATACATTTGCCCAACAACTCAATATTAAATATCAGGAGGAAACATTACATGAACAAAACTGATTTGGTGGCAGCTGTTGCCGAAAAAGCACAACTTTCCAAAAAGGATGCCGATGCATGCCTGTCTGCGTTGGTCGATGTGATTGGACGTACGCTGGCCGGCGGAGACAAGGTCCAGTGGACAGGTTTTGGTTCGTTTGAACTCCGGGAAAGAGCCGCCAGGAAGGGCGTTAACCCGGCCACCGGCGCACAGATTGATATCCCCGCTTCAAGCGCTCCGGCTTTCAAGCCCGGCAAAGCGTTCAAGGACATGGTAAGCAAGTAGTATCTGGCAGATTTCAAAAAAGGGCGCAGAAAACTGATGCGCCTTTTTTTTATCCTGCTTAAACCGTGTTCAAACACTCGTAAAGGTGATTTACACAAGTTTAACATTGCATCAAAATAAAAAATGATATAATCTTTTATATATGCAAGAGTCTGTGCAGAATAACAGTCAAATCCGGCATCAAGGAGTCAAAGTTGAAGAAACGGATAAAAATACTTGTTCAATACTTGTTGCTGGGCTTGTATCAAATCTCGTTCGGCCTTTTTGTACGGTTGCGTTATCGACTCAGGCGCATTGATCATACTGCCATTCCCTCAAAAGGGCCGTTTTTTTTACTGGGCAACCACACAAATAATTTTGACGGCCTTTTTCTGCAGTGCCTGTTCTTAAAGCCAATCCGTTTTGTGGTAACTGATGGTGTTTTTAAGCATAAGCTCTTGAGGCGTCTTCTTCATTTGGCCGGTTTTATTCCAAAAAGAAAATCCGTCAGCGACGCCGCGGCTATCCGCGGGATCATTAAGGTCATTCATAACGGCGGCATCGTGGGTATATTCCCGGAAGGCGGGCGGAACTGGGACGGAGTGACCGGATCGATTACACCGGCAACCTTTCGTTTGATCCAAATACTCAGAATTCCCGTGGTGGCGGCAAATATCCGCGGTGCGTATTTTTCAGAACCGCGCTGGGCTGATACCAAAAGGCATGGCCGGGTCGAGGTGCATCTTAGCACTGTGATTGAACGCGGCAAGCAGCTTGGTCTTCAAGAGATTGAACAAATCGTCACGGCAGCGCTTGCGCATAATGAATACGAGTGGCAGCGTGAGAACCGCGTTCCCTTTCTGGGCCGTGCATTATCCAAGGGGCTGGAGCGCCTCCTGTTTGTCTGCCCCGCGTGCGGTATGACAGGAACCCTTACGTCAACGAGCACACATGCCATGTGCACATCATGTGCGTCGCAGTACCGCATTGACAAATACGGTTTCCTGTCATCAACAGTTGATCTGCCCGCTGACAGTCTGGACAGAATAAACAGCTGGCAGCAGGCGCAGCTCGCCAGCCTATTTGCAAAAGACCCTGAGATAAACCTTTTGATGGCAGACGAGAACGGCATTCTTTCCTGCGCTCAGACACGTGACGACTCATTTGATGTCATCGCAAGCGGCAAGGTTGTGCTGACGCGCGAACAGCTGATTATTGGCAGCCATCATTTTAATCTGAGTAAAATGACGGGAATTAACGTATATTTTAAGAGTCATCTTGATTTCAGATACCAGTCAAGCGATTACCGCATCAGTTTTAAAAATCCGCAGATATCAGCATACAAATGGCAGTGTGCTGTTGAACTTGCCAAGCAAAGGATTGCAGATCAAATAACATGAGAAGGTTAACCGGGGGGCGCCAGACAGCGCCAAACAATCGAAAAATACCATTTGGTGTTAAGCTGGGCTACGGCATTGGCACACTGGGTTATGCCATTCCCTTTCAGCTTCTTTCAGGTTTCTTTCTGTTTTATTGCACCACGGTGCTGGGCGTGTCCGGCACCTTGACCGGCACCCTCATTTCCGTCAGCACAGTCTGGGATGCCATGACAGATCCGGTAATGGGCTACATTTCAGATCATACCCACAGGCGCATACTGTTCGGCCGCCGACTTTTCTACATATTCATTGGCGCAATCGGGCTGGCGGTGGTCAATTTCTTGATCTGGCGCGTTGACCCGCAGCTGCGCGGCGGCGATGCAGGCACTGTAAAGGTGATCTGGGTGGGCGTTTTGCTGCTTATGCTCAGAACCTTTTCCACCGTATACACAACGCCTTACCTTGCACTGGGCGCCGAGCTGTCCAGCGACTACAACGAAAGAAACGCCGTGCAGTCATACCGAACAGCCTTCTTTTTCCTTGGTTTTCTGTTTCCTTCAGTATTGGGTATGGCTCTGTTTTTCCGTCCTTCAGAGGGGTATCCGAACGGTCAACTGAACCCGCAGGCCTATGCCTCATTGGGGCTGACCGCCTCTGTCATCACATTGGTTTGCGCTGCCGTTTGCCTTATTCTTACATACAAGCACCGGGGGATGGATGCTGCTCCCAAGATGAAAAGAAACCCGTTAATCGGCATGTTTAAAGAAACTGCCGAAGCATTGAAATGTGCCGACTTCAGAAATATCAGCCTGGCTCTGCTGTTTATCAACATGGCTATGGGTATTGTGAGCGCGGTGGGTATGCATGTGTTCACATACACGTTCGGCTTTGGCAGCCGACAGATCGCGCTTGTCTTTGGCGCGCTTTTTGCCACAGCACTGTTGGCGCAGCCCGTGTGGGTAGCGATCGCGAACAGATTTGAAAAGCGCCGCGCTCTGGTATTCTGCCTCTGTGTTAATATTGCCGTATCAGCACTGTTCGTGGTTTATGTCATCACCAACGCCTGGATCGCCGATCATTTTCTGATGGTGCTGCCGCTTGCAATACTGATCGGGTTTTCGATGGGCGGCAGCATTTCCCTGCCTTACTCAATGATTTCCGACACTGTCGACAAGGACGCATACGAGTCGGGCACGCGTAAGGAAGGGGTGTTTTATGGTTGCGCTACGTTTATGTTCAAGCTTTCGCAGTCACTTTCCGTGATGTTTGTGGGCACGCTGCTCGACATCATCCGTTTTGATTCCACAGTCGTACAGGCTCCCAGCCTTTATTTGAAGCTCGGGATGATATTGCCCATTGGTTTTTTAATCTGCTTTTCACTCGCGCTTGTATTCGCTAGAAGGTATACGCTCAACCGGGAGATGGTTACCCGATTTCAGAGGGCGTTCCGCTGCAGACAGCAATCTGATTGAGCCCAAGCCTGAATTTGAGATATCCCTCCAGATTGTCGCTGTCGCTCACCACGATTCTGTCCGCCTTGGCTGCCTTCATGATCTCGCAGCAGATCATCGCGCCAAAAACGATCACATCTGCCTTCATCTCTTCCAGCCCGATCAGCTGTTTTCTCTGCTCCTTCGTTTGCCCCATCAGCAGTCTTTCGATTTGCATAACCGTATTAAGCTCCAGAACATGCCGATGCACGCGCTCAGCATCGTATACGGACATCTCCAAATCTATTGCTGCAAGCGCTGTGGCCGTGCCGCCGATAGCCGTGTAGACAAAACCATCCGCCTCAGGAATGCCGTTGATTATACGCCTGATATATGCGCGCGCGGCGGTGAAGGTATTCGCATCGGCAAAATCCGCAGCCGGGTATTTCTCCAGCAGCCGAACGGTTCCAACCTGAAAGCTCTGCTTATACCGCGGCATAAGCAGGCTTCCGGCCATTATCTCGGTGCTCCCGCCGCCGATGTCGAACATGCCGCCAAAGCCGTCTATGCAACCGGCAAACCCCAGCAGCGCCTCCTGGTCGCCTGATACAATATCGACATTCATCCCGCATTCCCGTTTGATGAAGTCCACAAACTCATGCTTATTGTCAGCATCCCTGACAGCGCTTGTTGCAAAGCAGAAGAAATTATCTTTGGCATGATATTGACGGCTGATTTCCAGGAACTCAAGAATTGCCTGTTTCGTGCGGATCATGGCCGCAGGCACGATGCGCCGCTGCCCCACCATGCCTTCACCCACACGTATCAGCCGCAGTGTTTTGTAGTCCACCGCCACCTGGTTGTTCTTAATATGCGCAATCATCAGTCTGGCTGAGTTTGTCCCAATATCAACTACTGCGTAATGCATCAATACCCCCCACAGATGGTTTGAGTCACCATTATAACATAAAAAAAGCGCATCCACGCGCGCTTTTCACGTATTGTTATTCGTTGTCGCTATGATTTGTTTCGATGACAATTTCGCCGTCATAAACAAACCCGAACTTTTCCCTGGCCGTATTCTCGATATATTTTTCTGTGCTCATGAATTCGCTTCTGTGCTGCAAACGGCTCAGATCCGTCTGCGCCTGTTCATACTGCGAAATCAAAGCCTCCTTCTCATCCATTAGCTGTTCAATATTATTCTGTTGCGTATAAATTGAAAAGCCTGTGTAAGCCAAAAGGACAGCCAGAATGAGCAGCTTGAACCTGAGCTTTATTTTTCTTTTCTTCATTGACCCCTCACAAAGAAGCTTGGCGGATATTCTGATCTCTTCCGCCTTATAGCCCCCAAACATAAAAATGACATATCTTATTTCGACGACGCAACGAAAGTATCCTGCTTATTTCAATAAAATGTTATTCTTTTTTTCTGCCGCCATTTCTGTCCCTCCATTTTTTTAGCTTGCCGGCCAGAAATGAAATAAAGGGAGAAAGCCCTGCCATATAAAGCGCAAAGCCGAGCGCAAAGCCGATAAACGTGAACAGACGCAATTCACCCGCATTGGCCGCATACATCACAAACAGCATAATAGCAGCGAGCGTGAGAATAAACAGGATATCGAGCACCACAGTGAGCCACCGGCCCCTTTTTACCGCTTTGCGTATCAGCCGATAGATATCATATGCGATACCGGCCAGCATGCCGCCGTAAAGCGTGATTAAAAATATGTAGATCTGCGGCGAAGTTGTGTCCATTCCACACACCTACTTGAACATTTTTGAAAATACACCGTGCTTGGCGCGTTCTTCCTCATGGTCTGCGTAATCGATGCTCTGAATCTTGCCGTCTACCACCAGTTGTCCGTCGTCCAGATTCAGTTTGCTGATATGCAGGTCTTCTCCCGTGATGGTGATGAAACCGTGATTAGACAAAAGAATCACTTCGTTTTCATTAAAACTGTCCATATCTTCCACGGCCGTGATCACGACCTTTGTTCTTGAGTCAA
>CAZNVX010000155.1:0-7024 GCA_964576225.1 uncultured Christensenellaceae bacterium | reverse complement strand
GGCATTATCCCCTATGGAGAGGGCCGAGGCCATTGTTTCGTTGATGACACCGGAGGAGAAGGCGGGCCAGCTGCGCTACGATTCTCTGGCGGTTGAGCGGCTGGGGCTGCCCGCGTACAACTGGTGGAATGAGTCGCTGCACGGCGTCGCGCGGGCCGGCACAGCGACCATGTTCCCGCAGGCCATTGCGCTGGCGGCGATGTTCGATGACAGCCTGCTGTTTGAGGTGGCGCGGGTCTGCGCGCTCGAAGCGCGTGCGAAATACAATGCGAGCCGGGCGCTCGGAGACCGGGACATCTACAAGGGGCTCACGATGTGGACGCCCAACATCAATATATTCCGTGACCCACGCTGGGGACGCGGTCAGGAGACGTACGGCGAATGCCCGCACCTCACGGCTCGTCTGGGGGTGGCATTCGTTAAAGGGCTGCAGGGTAAAGGAAAACACCTGATAGCGGCGGCATGTGCCAAGCACTTTGCCGGTCACAGCGGCCCTGAAGCCACACGGCACAGCTTCAATGCGGTAATCTCCGAAAAGGATTTAAGTGAGACGTATCTGCCCGCGTTCGAGGCGTTGGTAAAGGAATCACACGTCGAGAGCGTGATGGGCGCATACAACCGGCTGAACGGCGAGCCCGCCTGTGCCAGCGCGTATCTGATGGATAAGCTGGCCGAGTGGGGCTTCGATGGATATTTCGTTTCCGACTGCTGGGCAATACGCGACTTCCACACCCACCATATGGTAACCGCGACTGCGCCTGAATCCGCCGCAATGGCGCTCAAAGCGGGCTGCGACTGTAACTGCGGCAACACGTATCTGCAGCTGCTGGTCGCGCTGAAGGGGGGGCTCATCACGGAGGATGACCTGACACGCTCAGCTGTCCGGTTGCTGCGCACGAGGGTGAGGCTGGGCATGCTGGACGACACCTGCGAATATGACGATATTGGTTACGGGGTGGTGAGCTGCGCGGAGCATAAGGCGCTGTCGCTCGAATGCGCGCACAAGTCCATCGTGATGTTGAAAAACGACGGCCTGTTGCCGCTGAACAAAGTTGAGTTAAAAAGCATCGGCGTGATTGGCCCGAATGCGGCCAGTATTGACGCGCTTAGAGGCAACTATTACGGCTCCGCTGACGAATATGTGACGTTTGTTGACGGCATCCGCGCGGCTTTTGACGGGCGCGTGTACTTCTCGGAAGGCTGCCATTTGTTCAGGGATCAGCTTCAGCCGCTCTCACAGCCGGGCGACGGCCACGCGGAAGCGGTGACAGTTGCCGAGCAATCGGACGTGGTGGTGCTGTGCGTGGGGCTGGACGCGACGATCGAGGGTGAAGAGGGCGACACAGGCAATGCATTTGCCTCGGGCGATAAGCCGGATCTGCGACTGCCCGCCAGTCAACGGACGCTGATTAAAAAGGTGCTGGCGGTGGGCAAGCCGACCGTACTTGTGGTGGCCTGCGGCAGCGCAATCAATCCGGAAGCGGAGGCCGCGAACGCCATCATACAGGCATGGTATCCGGGGCAGTTGGGCGGCCGGGCATTGGCGGATATACTGTTCGGCGCTGTTTCTCCATCGGGCAAACTGCCCGTTACTTTTTACCAGACCGCAAAATTGCTGCCGCCGTTCGACGATTATTCTATGGTAAACCGAACATACCGCTACGCGCATAACAACGTGCTTTATCCGTTTGGATTCGGGCTGACTTATTCCAAAGTTGTCTGCCGCGGCTTAAGCTACTGCCACGAAACAGGTGCAGCCGAGTTCACCGCGGAGAATGTGGGCGGCTATGATACCGATGAGGTCTTCCAGCTGTATATCAAGGATTATCAATCGCAGTGGGCTGTGCCCAACCACAAGCTGTGCGGTTTTAAGCGCATGCACCTAAAGAAAGGCGAGACCGCGAGCGTGGTCATAGCGCTGCCGCCGGACGCGTTTGATGTGGTGGATAATGCCGGTAACCGGTTTGTGGACAGCCGATGTTTTACGCTGTATGCAGGTGTCAGCCAACCGGACGCCGTCAGTTATACGCTGACAGGTTGTGCCTGCGCGCAGGCAGAGATTGAGATCTGAGCCAGGCATCATTTGCAATGCTCCGGCTTATTAGCGCACAGCACACCGGGGCGCCTCTGATAACAAATACGGATTGATTTTACTATGAGAAGTAAAAAATATGCTTTTAAGGAAGCATTGAGGTAAAAATAATGCGTTGAGTGGTATCGAAATAACATTTACTGTATGTACATCAAATTATACAATGACATCATCCCTATTACAATTAAGGAGGATGGTTAAGCCATGAGAAAATTCATTGCATTATTGCTGGCACTGCTTATTATCATTCCGCTTACCGCATGCGGAACGCCGCAGGAATCCCCGGATACGGACCAGCCTGCGACCGAAGCCCCTGCCGAAAAGGAATCACCGGCGCAGGAACCGGCTGAGGAGCAGATCACGTTGACGCTTTGGAGCATCGCAACAGAAAGCGATAACTACTACCAGCCTTATCTTGATGCGATCGCGGATTACGAAGCGGCTCACCAGAACGTCAAGATCGAGTATGATACCTTCGAGAATGAATCGTACAAGACAAAGCTGAAATCGGCGGTTGCTGCCAACGAGCTTCCGGATATCTTTTTCACATGGGGCGGCGGCTTCTCCCAGTCCTTTGTGGATGCCGGGCGTGTCCTGCCCGTGGATGATTATTATCCAGCCTTTGCGGACGCACTGCCTGAGGTGATGCTCTCCAACCTGACCTATGGCGGCAACAAGTACGGCTCCGTCTATACGATGAACGTGTCCATGCTGTTTTACAACAAGTCCATGTTCGATGAGTTGGGTCTCAAAGCGCCCACGACGTTTGACGAACTCGTCAGCGTCTGCCAAAAATTCATTGACAACGGTATCGTTCCGTTTGGCATCAGCGCCAAGGATATTTGGAATCTGGCGATGACGCACGATGCTCTCACGCTCAAATCCGTAGGCCCCGACAACCTGTTCAAATGCCTGACCAAAGAAGGCAGCGTCAGCTATAACTCGGCGGATTTCCTGGATGCGTCTTCGAAATTTGCACAGCTGGTGGCCATGGGTGCTTACAGTGACGACGCGGTTGCGCTAAACAACGACGAAGCGACCCAAAACTTTTACGATGGCAAACAGCCCATGTATATCACCGGCAGCTGGATGGTCAGCGACTTCTACACCAAAGCGCCGAATGCCGACGACTTCGGCTGCGTGCCAATTCCGGTGCTGAACTCCAGCAACGCGAGAATCACCGACTTTATGGGCGGCCCGTCCGACTCGCTGATGGTCTCTGCATCCACCAAGTACCCGAAGGAAGCGGCGGAAGCCATGTTCGAAATATCCAAGAATATTTCCAAGTATGCATATCTTTCCGGCAGCGGTATTGCCGCATGGCAGGTGGACTATGACGCCAGCACCGTGAGAGCCCAGACGCAGGATATCGCCTCGCTGGTTCAGGACGCCACCTCGTTCACGCTGTGGTTTGATACGCTGATGGAAGCGGAAGATGCCGGTGTGTATCTTGAAAACCTGCAGCTCCTGTACCTGGGAGACATCACGGCTGAGAAGTTCGCTGAAACGATGGCCAAACAGCTTGGCGTTTAACCAGATTTTCAGACGATACGATGTGAGCTTAGTCAGCGGCCTCCCCGCAAACACCGGGAGGCCGCTGCACTAAGCCGTGCATAATCAGGGAAGGAATGCCACATGAACAAGATATACAGAAGCAAACCGGCCATATTTTTGTTTCTTTTCCCAGCGGTACTTCTTTTTGTCGGTGTTATCTTTGTTCCGATAATTATGTCGGGGTATTACAGCTTGCACGAATGGAACGGCATGTCGGATATGAAGTTTATCGGGCTGAAAAACTACATTGAGCTCTTTACCAATGAAACCGTCAACTTTCCGCAGGCACTGCTCAATGCTGTTATCTATATGCTGGCATCTATACTGATACAACTGCCGTTCTCGCTGATGCTCGCCCTTTTGCTGGCGAGGGGGAGAAGGGGAAGCCGCATGTTTCTATCCGTCTATTTTATCCCCGTATTATTGTCGACTGTCGTGATAGGCCAGCTGTGGCTGAAAATTTATAATCCCGAATACGGATTGATCAATATGGGGCTCAAGGCGGTCGGTCTCCATTCGTGGGCAACGGCTTGGCTGGGCAACAGGGATACGGCGCTGATTGCGGCGTTTATACCCACGCTATGGCAGTTCACCGGATACCATATGCTGCTGATGTATGCGGGTATTCAAGGGGTGCCAAACGAAATTAAGGAAGCGGCGCTGATAGACGGTGCAACGGAGTCTCAGGTCAACAGAAAGATTATCATACCGATGATCAAGCCCGTGCTTCGCGTCTGTCTCATCATCTCCGTCACGGGGTCACTCAAGATATTCGATATGATCTATATACTGACGGGCGGAGGTCCGGCGCGCGCCACTGAAGTGCCCAGTACACTGCTGTATTCCCGCATGTTTTTAAGAAACCAATACGGGCTGGGAAGCGCGATTGCCATATTGCTAATTATACTGTGCATGGTGCTGGCGATCGCCATCAGAAAATCATACAAGACGGAGGTGGACTAAGTGCTGCAGCAGCTTTTTAAGCCGAATCCCAACCACATCAGGATGCCAAAAAAGTACTTAACCAAGGAAGTGATCGTCTATGTGCTGCTCATCATCTGGTTTATCATCAACTTATTTCCGCTGTACTGGATGTTCACCTTCTCATTGAAGAGCAATGCCGAGATTTTTGGTGAAAACGTCATCGGACTGCCGCATGACTGGCTGTGGTCCAACTATGAAACTGTTTTGGGCGTACACAACCTGGGCCGGTTTTTCATCAACAGCATAATCGTCACCGGCGCCACGATCCTGCTGACGACGATAATCGGTATGATGGCGGCTTTCGCGCTGTCAAGAATGGTCTGGAAGGGGCGCAAGGTTGCCAACCATATTGTGATTCTCGGCATGACGATACCCATTCATGCGTCTATATTGCCCATCTTCATTGTACTTTCCAAGCTGGGTATGTTAAACTCATATCAATCGCTTATCATACCCTATACGGCGTTCGCGCTGGCCGTGGCAATCCTTATATTCATTGGCTTCATGCAGGAGATACCCCGGGAACTGGATGAAGCAGCCTGCATCGACGGATGCGGTGTGTGGCGCATTTTCAGACATGTGATATTTCCTATGATGCGCCCATCCATTGCCACAGTGGGCATATTTACGTTTATCCAGGCGTGGAATGAGCTGATGTTTGCTGTGATATTTATCAGCAGGTCAGAATTCCGTACACTGACCGTCGGCATACAGACGTTGTCCGGCTCGTATACAAGGGATTGGGGCCCTATTGGGGCGTCGCTGGTGATGGCAACATTCCCGATGCTGCTTATGTACATATTCTTAAGCAGGAAGATTCATGAGAGTGTGAGTGCCGGCGCCATCAAAGGCTAAAAGCTGTGCGATGTAAAGCTTACTTGCCGAATCGGTCATCTGTGCCTGTGAAAGCCTGTTTGGGCATCCATAATTCTAAGCCAATACAACGATGTTTACATGACTTGGAGACCGTATCGCATGAGAGCATTCATCCAGTCGATCAAGACAAAACACAAGGAGCATTCGCTCAAAACCAAAACCTGGCGCTTCTTTATGTTTTTATTGTCGATATTCTGTGTAATCTTTGCAGTGGCCTATATTGTCATTATGGAGCGCGCCTCCACAGACAACGCTGTGGCAAACAGTGAGACGGTGATGACCAATCTGAGCAGCAGCATCAAATACAACTTTAACCGCTACAGGGAGATGTCTCGTCTGATCATGCTTAACAACGCGGTTGTAAGCTTTTTGAATAATGAAGCATATAACCAGACAACGGTCAGTAATGGTATCATCAACATCACCAATATATACAGCTATATCGATTCGGTTTACGTTTTTAGGCTGGACGGCAAATTCGTAAGAACGGGTTCGGGGCTTATCAATGTACAGGAACAGCTGATCGATACAAAGGAATGGCGCGAGCCCCTGCTGAAAGAGAAGGGAGGCATCATTCTGAGCATCAACGGTTTGGATGCCTTTCCCAAACGCAGCGGGACGCCGCTCATTTCGATGATGCGCCTGATATACGATATTGAAAGCCAAAAGGAAATTGGCCTGCTGGTGGTCAATTTAAACCCCAACGTGCTCTACACTGCCGCGCAGGACATATCGCCTGACAGGCAGATATGCTTCTTTGACAAAAGCGGCGCGCTGCTTTGGGGCGACGACAAGTTACAGGAGTATTTTTCGCATGAGGCGGCAGACCAGGGGTTTGTGTGGAGAGAGATAGAGGAGAACGGTCAGAAAAAAATACTGAGCTATTACAGTGTCGGCGATTCGCCCATCGTTCAGGTGAGCGTGAGCAATATCACAGCAGCGGGGCTGCAATCAAGAGAAACCATACTGCTCGTAATCATACTGATTGCAGCCGTCGTGCTTTCCGTATTTGCCAGCGGTGCGTTTATATCCAGAAATATCGCCCGGCCTATAGACCTGCTGACCGAAGCCATGACGAACACAAAAGAGAACGGCGAGCTGCATGAGATTCATCTGTCGCTTCCCAATAACGAAATCAGGCGGCTGGCGAACAGCTATAACAGTATGATTGTGCATATCAATCAGCTGATTGAGGAGCTGATTGAGAAGGAGAACAGCATACGGACAGCGGAAATGCGCACGCTGCAGGAGCAGATCAAGCCGCACTTTCTGTACAACTCGCTCGAAACAATCAGCTATATGGCGCTGCAGAGCGGCGCGCCTAAGGTGCACGACGCGCTGGAAACGCTGGGCAGCTTCTACCGAAACTTTTTGAGCAAAGGCAGCCGTGAGATACCGCTGCGCAATGAAATACTGATCGTGCGGGACTATCTGGTTCTCCAGAAGCTGCGTTACGGCAATGTGTTTGACGATGAGTATGATGTGGAAGAACGGGTGTTGAACACGCTGATACCCAAG
>CAZNVX010000154.1:0-7079 GCA_964576225.1 uncultured Christensenellaceae bacterium | reverse complement strand
GATCAATATGCCGCAATCGGCGTCTCCCTGCACAACAGCGTTGGCGACCGCCTCCGCGTACGGCGGCGAATCACAGCGTTCAGCCGTATGGGCGCCATAATCCGTAACGGCACAGCCTTTTCCTTCAAGATATTCTTTTACTTCCAGCTTAAGCCTCACCCCGGTATGATCGTTGCCCATTGCAATCTTCATTTTATGCCTCCACAGTTATGATGGTTGGTTCGCGCCAAGTATCATCTTGAATACATTCATTATATGTCAATACCCCGGCGTTCACAACACGTTTCTGCTGCTGTGCAGAATGCGTGTGCCGAAAAATAAAGAAAACCTGATTCAATAACCGAAACACTTTAACGTTACTCTCGGCGTATATTTAACAGAGGTGGTTGAATATGAAACAAATTTGGCTGGGTATCACGTTTGTGCTGAGCTGTGGTGCTTTTCTGGTCATCGCGGGAATAATCTGCCTGTCGGCAAGTCTATTCCCCACAGAAGGGCTTATGAACGCTCTATGGCGTCAGTTTAGAAAGTCTCCCTGACCCTCATTTTGTAAATCTGGACAGATACAAATAGTCCTGCCGCTTAACCGAGTCATCCAGATAGGCTGATCTTGTGGCTCCGGGTTTTCGATGGGCGTTGAGGCTTCGTATAATGCCGGCGCCATCCGTTATACCGATTCCATGGCCATAATACCGGCCATTTCCCAAGTAATAGACATTCTCTCCCTGCCACTGAGGGGTCAGCGGGTCCACATCCGGGTTTCTGAAATATCTTGCGTCGCCCGGCAGCTGGTCAGCCGCCTGATCCAGCATCACAATAGCCAGGTCTCTGTCCAGATGCTTCCAGTTCATCAGGTAGATATCCGAATAAAGCCTGTTGAACGTTTCAACGGGCATCACATCCAGCATGGCCTTATACAGCACGATGATCATCGCCGTGGCGCATTCCGTTCCATACTGCGGACCATGCTGATAAATATCCTGTATGGCGTCCGACGGAAGAACGTCTCTGCGAAGCATAAAGCCGCCTTCACCCGTACGCCGCCAAAATTCAGGATTTGCCATCGATTCACGGAAAACCTTGAACTTAAAACCGCTGTGGGCCAGGTCCCGCGAGGCGGTGACGACACTGCCCCGCACCATCAGCTCTGCCACAAGGTGGCGGATGCTCTGGTATCGGTATGTGGTCTGGCTGCTCATCAGCGACTTGATGATGCTCTGCTGAAGCGTATCCGGGATAAAGCCGTCCAGTTCCGGTATCGTGCTGACCGGTTTGTTATCGATGACAATCATATCAAGCTCCCCTGCCATCGCTTCGCCGACGCGATTTGCTCCGGAACGCGTTTGCCTATCCACATCTGCCATTGTCCATTGCCCCCTGTATGCAGGCGATGCGAATAATCGCTGAGCAATTGCTTTTCTTCGGCGTTCAGCTGTTTAAAATCACTTAATGCCGTTTGCTCTGTCGGGGTCAGCCGGTTCAAGTCCTCTCCCACCGTGCGCTGCAGGTATTTATTTTCCAGAGCGACCTTATAGGGAATTGGGTCGCAGCACTTCTGGTTGCTGTCACCCGTGTATTCCAGATAGCGCCTGTTCTGGCTGATCCATTGCATCACGCACTGATGCTGACGGATGGCATCATCATAACGGTCTATGCATGGAATAAACGCCAACAGCCGCCGAGCCAGCGTCACGTCCCTGACATCAGCGGACCGCAGATGTCTCGCGATCATCACAAGGCATTCGGGGTCACGGCTTTCAAACAAAGCCCATTCCGCGTCATAGGTATACTGACCTTTTCTGTGACGGCTGAATATCATATCGGTCAGCAAGGCCATGTTTTCTTTATCACCGTATTCTTTGATGAGCAGCAATGCCGCCGAATCGATGATTGCATCAAACTCGTCGCCCATGTTGTGGGCGCTGCCGCCGGTATCCAGCATCCATCTGAGCGTGTCATGGACATCCGTACCGGGCGCCGGATGCTTGTGTTCCGTCAGGTCTCTTGAAAGGCTCAGGGCCAGGCGGTTCCTTTTGTTCAGCTTATCTTCGAGCGATAGTTTGCTGATTTCTGGTTGCAGTATGTACAGTGACGGAAACCCCAGGCTGTCATCGTTGAGCCAGCTGATGGCCTGCTCCGAATTTTCCATAAAAAGCTTGTAGAACTGGTCCCGCATTTTCTCGTCGCCATTATGCATCCGCAAGTCGTCAAGTCTCGCCACGTAAACGCTTTGGTGATTCTGCGGCATAATCCCTCACCTCGGTTATATAGACTTTCTTCTTTATCTTATGACCGCACGGGATATTGGTTCTTGCTGCGACAAAAAAATAAAAGCACCGGGCAGTGCTTTTTTAGATGGTGATTCGGTTCTGCTGATTGGGCTCTATGGAAACAATCGTGCGCTTTTTATTCTATTGCGGAAAATCGTCGTTATAGGCCTGTTTCATTTTCAGTACCCGTCGAACGCTTTGCTCAAGCCGCTCACGTGTGAGCCTGCCCTCCTGCACCGCTTGATACAATGATTCGAGCACGTCGGACTGCAACACGTAATGCTGTCCAATCAGCACCACGTCACCGCCGGCCAGTATATGCAGCACCGCGCCTTCCCCCACAGAATAATGACTGCGCAGGCCTTTCATCCTCAGATCGTCGGAAAAGACAACACCTTCGAAGCCCATTTGCTCCCGGAGTATCCCGTTAATAATGAGAGGAGAAATGGAGGTAATCTGATCATCCACTTTCGGATACGAAAGATGGGCGATAAGCATGGAATCCACCCCTTCCTCCACAGCGGCAGCAAAAGGCACCAGAGAGTATGCTTCCATTTCCTCAAGCGTAGCGTTTATAACCGGCAATGTATGATGAGAATCCGCAGCGGTATCACCATGACCCGGGAAATGTTTGCCCATTGATGCGATCCCCCCGGCATGCAGCCCTTTCACCGCCTCACGCACCAACACGGAAACCTTGTCCGGATTGCTTCCGAACATCCGGTTTCCTAAAAACGTGGCGGACGGGCGCGGCGCAATATCGAGCACTGGCGCGAGATTCAGATTTATTCCGATCTCCTTGAGTTTCTGCCCAATCCTTTTATACTGTTCAAACACACGATCCGGATCGTTAAGCTCACCCAGCCTCTTTGCCGAGCTGATAAATGGTTTCCATTGACCCCTGAAGCGGGTCACGCTGCCCCCTTCTATGTCGATCCCGATCATCAAAGGTATTTCGGTTGTATTATGGCTTCTGATCTTTTCCGTCAGCGCTTTGGTCTGTGCAAATGTATTCGTATTCCAGCCAAACAGTATCACATGGCCCACGCTGTATTCCTGCATCAGGGATATGCTTTTGCTGTCCATGTTGTCTCTGCCGCTGAAACCGATCATCACCATCTGCCCGATCAACTCCCGGTCGGACATCTGAGATATCAGCCGGTCAATAGGATCCACAGGCGTCGGCTCAGGCGTTGGCTCCGGCGTCGGCTCCGGCGTCGGCTCTGGCGTCGGCTCTGGCGTTGGTTCCGGCGTCGGCTCGGGCGTTGGCTCGGGCGCAGCATACACCGCCGCTGAGGGGGTGCCCGATACCAATGGTGCTGCAGTATTGGCAGCGCACCCGAAAGCTGACAAAAGAAAAGCAACCGTAATTACAACGAGCACTGCCCGAACTGTCCTGCTTGTTAACACTGCACACCTCATTCGCATATTTTTTCCTCAATCTCCACCTGTATCATCATAACACTTGTAATCGTAACATATTATATGATTCACGACAATGCCAGAGATTGCTTTTTCCCTGTTTATTGGGAGTGCAAACTTAAAGACAGTCAGAATAAGCGTCCTCTTATGCATTCAGTTCAATACCAACCAACGGCATAATACACGCAAAAAAGCCGGCTTCATGTCAGAACCGGCTCATTTGATGGACTGTTACTCTTTTTTACGGGCATTGGCTTCGTCTCTGATCTCGCTCCTCATCCCGTCCAGCGCCTGCCGCCTTCTTTCATTCTTTTCCAACAGCGTCTTCTTCATTTTTGCGTCCGGAGTGGTTTCGATCATTTCTTCGGCAGCTTCCATATTATGTATCGTCATGTCAATGTTTCTTTGAATTCTTTCAACATTGTCTTTTCGGTTATCCGGGTTGGGTTTGTTTCTTCGTCTTTTCATTATGCGGCTCCTTTTAAACTTAATGACGTGTCTATTTTGCATCGCCGACTGACAAAATATGCACCCTTATCATCATTTTGTGCATCAACAAACGCAAATCATGCCCAACTATTTCCCGCAATTGTTTTGGCGATAATGATTCCATGAAAAAAATGGCGGCTGCTGCGCCGCCTGATGCAAGATATCAATAAATAGACTTTATTTGCTTTCAACGCCCAGCGCGCTCAGCGTCGCGTTCACAATGGTCAGTCCGGGCGTAATATCGATAATTGAGTTGGTTGACAGAACGACCGAATAAGTGTAGGTGCCAGGATCCAATCCAGCGTCGAACAGCTGGAACGCAAAAGATTCCGACTCCAAGACTGTGGCCAGTGTTGAGAAGGTATAGGTGGACCCCACCTTTACCGGGGCTCCACAGTCCCTCACTCTCAGCACTTCAAAATTCAGCGTCACAGAAATGCCCAACGGCAGGCTCACTATGCCTGTGAATGTCAGCAGGACTGAAGGACAGCACAGTTTATCGGCATCCAGCGTCACACTGACCACCGTAATCGGGTCTGCCAACAGCGTTGTAATAATGGGAAGCGGTCCGGCGCCTCCGGTTGCAGCGTTTAATACAGCTTTATCGGAGTGTCCACACAAATATTGAGGTCTACAGTAACAGCTCATGGATATTATCTCCTGCTCATATATTTTAACAACGAAATCAGCAATAGAAATCGCCTGTTAGACTATATACTATTCAGTATATGCGCTTTTTGTTCACGCCAAAAATGCTTTGTAAAAATGCTTATATCATAGAATGTTAAGTTTATCTGTTAGTATTGAATGATTGTATTGAAAGCCGGGGATTATTCTGGCATTTAGCTATAGTCTTTAACAACCACCTTGAGTATGATGACGCCATTCACGATAACCCCCTGAAAGTCTCCACAGAGCAGGGACAAGGCCCTTGTGGCAAACATATTGAGCATATCCACATACACCTGTTGAGCCTCCAGCGCCTTTTTCTGGGTCTGCCGGTTTCCATGATCGGAAATTATACAGGTCAGCCCGAACCTGGCAGCAGATTCCTCTTCGATCAATCTTGGTTTGAGTTTCACTGAGAACGTCTGCGGAAAATCGGTCAGGGCTAGAACAGCTGTGCTGATAAACTGCAACAGTATTTTGCTTCTGGTTTTTATTGTCTCAAGCAATACCGGTGATTTCTCCGTCTCGACCGTTTTGATATTATCGCGGGCGGCCAAAGCTTGTGACAGCTCGCTACAAAAAACAGACACTCTTAACGGGCGATATTCTTCAAAATCCGTGGTTGCCAAAGCCGCAAGCAATGATGATGCCAACTGCAGCTGTCTTCTGGTTCTTTGCTGGTTTGGCTGGCACTCGAGTGCTTGATCGGCAATCTCCAAAGCCGTTATCCCTATGGCCGAAAAAAGATCGCTTGTATTCTTTGCTGCCGTCACCACGCTTTCAATCTTATCTATGATGCTGGTCGTTTCGTTGTAATGAATGCTGAGCAGCTGTTGAATTTTTTCCCTGTCCTGCTGCAGCTGATGAAAGCTAATGGATTCCATTATCACCGTCTTGAGCTCGGGGCCCCATGGCTTTGTCAGGAACCTGAATACCTCTGCCTGATTAATGGTAATCAATATCTGAGGCAGCTGTGTATAACCCGATAAAACCACCCTGACCGTCGCAGGGTATTTCTCCTTTACCACTCTGAGCAGCCTTAAGCCGTCCATTTCAGGCATTTTCATGTCACTGATGATCACACTGACCTTTTCTTTCTGCATGATTCTAAGAGCCTGATTGCCAGACGATGCAAACAGGCAGCGGTACTGTGCGTCCATCAATTCCCGTCGCACCGCATTAATGATGCTCTCCTCATCATCAACAAAAAGGACCGTTTCTGCCGCTAAGCTCTTTTCCATTTTTCAAACTCCAGATCCATGGCTTCTTCAAATTTTGATGGATCAATATCTAGTGCTTCATACGTTTCTTCAAAAAACTCTGCATGGTCTGCTATATTGAGCCTATTGGCCGCATATTTTCTTGCAATATGAACAGCCATCACCAGTTCTCTGTTTACAATTCTATCGTCGAATGGAGTCTGATGGTATAATGCGGATTCCACAAGGGAAAATGGCATATCCCACCATTGCAGCAGATAGCCGCCCGCTTCGGCATGCGTGACGCGAAAAGCATCCCGTTCGGCAACCGTTATGTCTGTCCCTTGCTCTTCCGCTTCGGAAAGCACCGACAAATACTTGTTCCGATAGATCGTAAACAGCAATGTTTTCCCAATATTATGTAGCAGCCCGGCAATGTTCGACATCTCGTCTATTTTTTTATACAAAAACCTATGATAAAGCATGTTGAGTATTCTGTTGGTTGTAAGCGCGAATTCAAGCTGCTGGCCTGTAAAATGACTTGCCTGACCGGTCGAATCCACCGCATCTATAATCGGCGTGGTCAAAACAAGGCTCCTTATGGTATTGAGCCCCAGGTATTTGACAGCCTGAGCAACAGAACCGGTGCGAAGACCATAAAACGCGGAGTTCGCAATGTGCAGAATTTTTGTCGCAATTGACTGATCAAGCTCAATGCCACTGATGATTTCGGGTATCTCGGCATCCTGATCGATCAGATTAAGAATACTCCTGTAGCTGGCTTTGATTGTGGGCAGCTCCCCCGCATTCTTTATTAATGAGAGGACATGACTGCCAAAAAGCAGGTCCTCCGTGTTGAAGAGCTGCTCCACCAGTTTAAGAAGCACTTCGTTGTCCCACGGCTTGAGCAGGTACACCTTCGCGATATTCTTCTGCAGCGCTTTCATGACAAGTCTCTCGTCCGCATAACCGCTTAAAATAATTCTGATTGTTTTGGGATATTCTTTTTTGACGATTGATAAAAAATTAT
>CAZNVX010000153.1:0-7147 GCA_964576225.1 uncultured Christensenellaceae bacterium | reverse complement strand
TGACAGCGCTGCCTGGCTATATTATAATGACCGCAATGCGATGACAAAGAGGAGTAAGCCGCGTGTGTTCGCTTGCAGAGAGGGGCTTAAAGGCTGAAAGAGCTCTGCGGATGGTGCGTCTGAAGTCGCTTTGTGGCACCGCGGGTGAACGAGTCAGTAGCTTGCGGCGTAGTCCGCGCGTTAAGCGGAAAGAGAGCGGGATGTCAACTGACGCCCGAATCAAGGTGGTACCGCGGATTCTTCCGTCCTTTTATTGAGGGCGGTTTTTTATTTTTCTTAAGTAAGCAATCTGGGAGACGTACTTGAGGCTATGTGGAAAAACCTATCATTTATGAATATTAAGTCATTGACTTATGTGATTAAAGTACTGGGTTCAGGTATCATGGTGTCTGCTCTGTTGTTATTCAATGATCCATTAATGACCATACTGCTGATAGCTGGATTCTTCATAACTTTGTTAGGTTATGGGCTGTTACTCAAATTCTGGCGCTGTCCGAAGTGCAAGCGGTTGCTTCCAATGAACTGGAGTCACCCTGATTACTGCCCGAGATGTGGCAATAAACTGGAATATAAATAATTTGATTTTGATTAAGGAGAAATAATATGTGCGCGAAAGAACTGGCCAAGGTTTATGACCCCAAAGAAGTAGAACAGCGGCTTTACGACGAGTGGCAAAGACAAGGCTATTTTCATGCCGAGATCGACGAGAGCAAGACGCCGTTCACCATTGTGATTCCGCCGCCCAACATCACCGGACAGCTTCACATGGGGCACGCGCTGGATAACATGATGCAGGACGCCATTATCCGCGCCAAGCGCATGCAGGGCTTTTGTGCGCTCTGGCTGCCGGGAACCGATCATGCGAGCATTGCGACGGAGGTCAAAATTGCCGACAAACTACGCGAAGAGGGCACATCTAAGGAGGAGCTGGGGCGCGAAAAGTTTTTAGAGCGTGCGTGGGAATGGAAGGCGCAGTACGGCGGCCGTATTGTTGAGCAGTTAAAAAAGCTTGGCTCCTCGTGCGACTGGGAGCGCGAGCGCTTTACAATGGATGAGGGCTGCAACCGCGCGGTCAATGAATTCTTTGTTCGGCTTTATAAAAAAGGCCTGATCTACAAGGGGGACCGCATCATCAACTGGTGCCCTGAGTGTGAGACGGCGCTTTCCGATGCCGAAGTGGAGTATGCGGAGGAAGCATCGTACCTGTGGCATATCCGCTATCCCGCAGAAGACGGCGGCCCCGGGCTCGTTGTGGCGACCACGCGCCCCGAAACCATGCTGGGCGACACCGCCGTAGCGGTGAACCCGAAGGACAAGCGCTATCAGCATCTGCTGGGCAAGAACGTGATACTGCCCGTGATGAACCGTCCCATTCCTGTTATCGCGGACGACTACGTGGACGCCTCATTCGGTACCGGTGCGGTGAAGATCACACCCGCTCACGATCCCAACGACTTTGAGGTGGGTGAGCGGCACAACCTGCCTGTTATCCGCGTGCAGGACGACAGCGGGTACATCAATGAGAATGGCGGAAAATATGCAGGCATAAAGAAGGAAGACGCGCGAGTTAAAATCGTCGCGGAGCTGCAGCAGCTTGGCCTGATGGAAAAGATTGAAGATTACAAGCACAACGTGGGTCACTGTTACCGCTGCGACACCACCGTGGAGCCTATCGTGTCCAAGCAGTGGTTTGTTGCGATGAAGAGCCTTGCGGAACCGGCCATCGCGGCAGTGAAAACCGGCGACATCAAGTTCGTTCCCAAGCGAAGCGAAAACGTGTATTTCAATTGGCTGGAGAACATCCGTGACTGGTGCATCTCCCGGCAGCTTTGGTGGGGGCACCGTATCCCGGCGTTCTACTGCTCAAACTGCGGCACGATGGTTGTGGACACCAAGATGCCCGACGTGTGCCCGAATTGCAGCCATACTCAGTTCTCACAGGATGAGGATGTGCTGGACACCTGGTTTTCCAGCGGATTGTGGCCTTTCTCGACACTGGGCTGGCCGGACAAAACGCCCGAACTGGAGTACTTTTACCCGACAAATGTGCTGGTCACCGGTTATGACATCCTGTTCTTTTGGGTGGCGCGCATGATCATGTCCGGACTTGAATGCATGGGTGAGAAACCGTTTGAATACGTCAGCATTCATGGCTTGGTGCGCGACGCGCAGGGGCGCAAAATGAGCAAATCTCTCGGCAACGGCATCGACCCGCTTGAATTGATTGATGAATACGGCGCGGACGCGCTCCGTTTCAGTCTGGCGGCGGGCGTGCGTATCGGCGGGGACCTGCGGTTTTCCAATGACAAGGTGCTGGCTGCCCGGAATTTCGCCAATAAGATCTGGAACGCCGCACGCTTTGTGCTGATGAACACGGGTGAGAAAGTGCGCCCCATAGACAATAACCGTCTCGATATTGCGGACAAATGGATGTTGTCGCGTCTGACCGATATGACAGAGGATATCACGTCTCTGATGGAGCGTTTCGAACTGGGCATGGCGGCGCAGAAACTGCACGACTTTTTGTGGAGCGAGTTATGCGACTGGTACATCGAAATGGCCAAGCCGCGGCTGACGGGAACCGATCAAGCAGACAAGCAGACGGCCGTATCGGTGCTGAACCACGCTTTGGTGATCACGATGAAGCTGCTGCATCCTTTCATGCCGTTCATCACGGAGGAGATATACCAAACGCTGCCGGGTACGCAGGGCAGCATCATGGTGTCCCCATGGCCAACGGCGGAGAAGAAGTACGATGCGGAAGAGCGGATAATGAGTAGCGTGATGAGCCTTATACGCGGCATACGCAATATCCGCGCAGAGATGAATGTGCCAGCCGGCAAAAAGGCGCTTATCCGCATACTGGCTGCACCAGACGCCAAATCAGGCTACCAGATCTGTGCCAAATACATCGAACGTCTGGGCATGGCAAGCCGCGTCGAGTTCATCGATGACAAGGCGTCGGTGCAGGAGAAAGTCGTGTCTGTCATCGGCGCAGGGGCGGAAGCGTTTATGGCATTGGGGGAACTGATCGACATAGATAAGGAACTGACCCGCCTGGACAATGAAGCGGCACGTTTGGAAAACGAAATCAGGCGTGCAGAAAGCAAGCTGAGCAATCCCGGCTTTGTCAGCAAAGCGCCTGAAAATGTGGTGCAGGAAGAGCGCGACAAGGTATCGACTTATTCTGATATGCTGGCTTCCGTACGGCAGAGAAAGGCCGAAATCAAAAATTGAAGTACGTGCACATTGCGGGCACAAACGGCAAGGGGTCCGCGGCCGAGTATATCTATCAGATCATCTTGGCAGCGGGGAAGAGCTGCGGATGTTTCATTTCTCCGCACCTCTTATCGCCCACTGAACGCTTTCGCGCGAACGGCCAGACTATCGAATCCGCCTCGCTGGAAGCTTTGCTGTCAGAAGTGAAACAGAAAAAACTGGCTGTAAACGACACCATGTTTGCCGCATATACAGCCGCGGCGTTGCTCTGGTTTGAGCGGCTTGGGCTCGATTTTGCGGTGTTTGAGACGGGCCTCGGCGGTCGGCTCGATCCGACAAACGTCATAACGCCCGAGGTGTCGGTGCTGACGACAATCGGTTACGACCATACGGATGTTCTGGGAGACACGATAGAGGAGATCGCTTTGGAAAAGGCCGGCATTATCAAGCCCGGCATTCCCGTGGTGTCCGTCAAACAGTGCCTTGAAGCCGAAACGGTTATTCGGACTGAGGCGGAAAAGAAAGGCGCGCGGGTCTATTTTTTGTCTCCGATAGAGGTGTTATCGTCGTCTTTGGATGGTCAAACGTTCCAATTCGGCAGCATGCGTTACAAAATACAAAGCATCGGGGGCATGCAGCCCGAATTGGCGGCTCTGGCCGCGTTTTCAACCCGCCTGCTTGGGCTTGGAGATGCTGCAGTGTCTAAAGGGCTTATGCACACATTGATCCCGTGCCGGACGCAGTATATTCCCGGCGCGCCCGCGATGCTTCTGGACGGCGCGCACAACACGGCGTCTGTACAGGCGCTGTGCAAGACACTGGATACACACTTTTCAGGTGACAGAAAAGTGCTCCTGTTTGCATGCATGAAAGATAAAGACATTTCCGCCATAGCCGCTCATTTATCTCCATACTTTCATACAGCTGTATTTACCTCGGTTGATTCTTTGCGTGGCGCCAGTATCGCAGATTTGAATACACATTTTTCTCACCATATCAGTTGCAAAGCTTTTGATGACCCGGCCAACGCCTTTGATCATGCCAGCAGCATCGCCGTGCGGAAACAGAGCCTGCTTGTGATATGCGGCTCTTTCTATCTGTCCGGTATGATATGGGGTCTGCTCACACAAAAGCAGTAATGCGTTTTGGCGAGTGCTATCATCCTGTACTTTAAATATTAATTTTCTACCGTCTGTGTTGACACCTTGGCATCAGAGATGTTAATATATTTCATATATAGTGTTACAAATTAACATTATTGCGCAAACTGAAATCAGGTTCACATATTTGAATGGGAGGTTCGGTCATGGCTGTTGGAGTGATTATGCCGCGGCAGGGTCAGTCTGTCGAGAGTTGCATCATAGAATTGCGCGTTAAGGAAGGCGATACGGTGAAAGCAGGCGACGTTCTTTTCGGCTACGAGACCGATAAGGCGTCATTTGAGGAAGA
Organism: uncultured Christensenellaceae bacterium; assembly: GCA_964576225.1. Lineage (GTDB taxonomy): Bacteria > Bacillota > Clostridia > Christensenellales > SZUA-584 > SZUA-584. The sequence continues at coordinate 2,479 of CAZNVX010000153.1, read as the reverse complement.
AAGCCCCTCTGCCGGAACGGTTTTAAAGGTGCTGGTCAACGATGGCGACGACGTGCCATGCCTTGACTACGTTTTGGTAATCGGAGAGCCAGGAGAAGACATTTCGGAATTTGTGTCCGGCGGTAATGCGGCTGAAACAAAGGATATCCACGAAATGCCCACAGAGACTGCAGCCAATGTAACGCCGCCTGTACCCACAGCCGTTCCGGGCGGTGGCATGAAGATATCCCCGCGCGCAAAAAACGAAGCGGAGCGCCAGAATCTCGATCTGACAAAAGCAGTTCCCACCGGGCCCAACGGACGCATCATTGAACGCGATGTGATGAACCTGGCAGAAAAAGGATTTAAGGTCACAGCGGCAGCCGCGCTTGATTATTCAGGAGGCCTTGCGGGGACGGGGCTTGGCGGTGCTGTGTCGACTGCTGATCTGTCCGGTGCGCCTCCTGCTGTTCAGGCTGCCGCGCCTTCGGTCGCAAATGAATACACGGATATGAAACTGACGAATATTCGAAAGGTTATCGCGAAGTCGATGCAGGCATCGTTGGCGGAGCTGGCTCAGCTCACCAACCACACCAGCTTCGACGCCACGGCGATACTTTCATTCCGCGAACGGCTCAAAGCCGATGCCGAAAAGCTCGGGCTGCCCAATATCACGCTGAACGACATCATACTTTACGCCGTGTCCCGAACACTCAAAAAACACCCCGACCTCAACGCGCACTTTCTGGGAGGCGACACCATGCGGCGCTTTGCGCATGTGAACCTTGGTATGGCGGTGGATACTGAACGTGGCCTTCTGGTCCCCACGCTGTTCGGGGCGGATACACTTTCATTAGCCGATATTTCCCTCAAAGCCAAAGAATTGGCAACAAGCGCACAGTCCGGGCGCATCTCGCCCGACCTGCTTTCAGGCGGCACGTTCACCATCAGCAACCTGGGCGCCATGGGGATTGAAATGTTCACACCTATTATAAATCCGCCGCAGACGGGCATCCTTGGCGTATGCGGCATCGTATACCGCCAGAAGAAAGCGGGCGACGGTTTTGTCACCTATCCGGCGATGGGTCTGTCGCTCACATACGACCACCGCGTGGTGGATGGTGCGCCGGCCTCCCGCTTCCTTAAAGACCTGTGCACGGCGCTTGAGTCCTTTGATGTACTGCTGGCAATGTAAGAGGTATCACCATGATATATGATCTGATCGTGATTGGCGGCGGTCCCGCCGGTTATCTGGGAGCGGAGCGCGCATCCCATGCGGGGCTCTCCACTTTGATCTTTGAACAGAGAAGCCTTGGCGGCGTCTGCCTAAACGAAGGCTGCATCCCCACCAAAACGCTGCTTTATGCCGCTAAGCTAAAAGACGGAGCCGCCCACGGCGAAGGCTTTGGCGTAAAAGTATCGGATGCCAGGCTGGACCAACCCGCTGTGATCACCCGTAAAAACAAAGTGGTGGGTATGCTGGTTTCCGGTGTGGAGAACACGCTCAAGGGCGCGCATGTGACGACCGTAAAAGCTTCAGCCCGCATCACCGGCAAAACAGATAATGGCTTTTCTGTCACGGACGGAAAGGAGACCTATATCGGCAAGCGTCTGCTCATCGCTACAGGCTCAACACCCGCTGTGCCGCCGATACCCGGGCTAAAAGAGTCAATTGACAATGGTTTCGTGCTAACAAGCCGCGAGATTCTGGATCTGACGGAGGTTCCGTCCAAGCTAGTTGTGATTGGCGGCGGCGTGATAGGCCTCGAAATGGCCAGTTATTTCAATTCGGCGGGTTCCGACGTGACTGTGATTGAAATGCTCGATGCTGTGGGCGGGCCGATTGATAAAGATATTGCTGAGATATTAAAGAAAAACCTCGCAAAGAAGGGTATCCATTTTTATCTTGGCTGCCGCGTTACAGCCATATCCGGCAACGTGACGTACACCGGACCTCAGGGAGAAACAAATACGATTGCCGCAGATAAGGTTCTGTTGTCCATAGGACGGCGACCCGTATCGGAGAATATCGGCCTTGAGACCATCGGCGTTTTGACGGAGAACGGCGCGGTGAAGACCAGCGAGACCATGCAGACAAATATCCCGAACGTGTACGCAGCGGGCGACGTGAACGGCCGGTCTTTGCTGGCGCACACAGCATACCGTGAAGCGGAAGTGGCTGTTAACCATATGACGGGCAAGAAGGACAAAATGCGCTACGACGCCATTCCGGCTGTGATCTACACCAGCCCCGAGGTGGCGGGCGTCGGGCTCACGGATGCTGATGCCAAAGAGAAAGGCCTGGACGTTACTGTGAAGTCCATCACGATGAACTATTCGGGGCGTTACCTTGCCGAGAATGAACGCGGTGATGGTATTATTAAGATCGTGGTGGACAACAGGTGGCATAAGCTGGTGGGTGTCCATATGATCGGTTCATACGCATCTGAGATTATCTATGGCGCCAGCCTGATGATCGATAAGGAGATGACAATCGCAG
>CAZNVX010000152.1:4478-7148 GCA_964576225.1 uncultured Christensenellaceae bacterium | reverse complement strand
CTCGTTGCGCCAGCTTCTGTCTTATCTGCCGGACAATAACCTTGTCGATGCGCCGATTATAGAATGCAATGACGACTTCAACAGGATGCTGGAAAACTATTCTGGCAGTTGGGATATCGGGTCTTTAATCACCTCGCTATTTGATAACGGTATATTCATAGAGGCTCAGGCTGCCTTCGCGCCCGACATGAAGACGGGATTCGCGAGGCTGGGCGGTCGCAGCGTTGGCGTGGTGGCCAATGTATCGGGCGCTTATCTGGATGCGGTCACCTGTAAAAAAGCGGCGGGATTTGTCAGCTTTTGCGATGCTTTTGGCCTTCCGGTCATCACCCTTGCCGATACCGCGGGTTTTGTCAAAGACATTGACCAAGAACAGTGCTGCTTGATACAGTCCGGAGCGAAACTCATGCAGGCATACGCCAGTAGTACGGTTCCGATGCTGACAGTGATCACGGGAAAAGCGATTGGTTCAGGCTACATCGCCATGGCGCCTAAAGCTCTTGGGGCTGATATGGTTTATGCCTGGCCGGATGCGCAGATTTCCTGCCTGCCGGCAGATGCCGCGGCCGTCATCATACTAGAAGAGGACATCAAGAAGGCTGATGAGCCGATAGAGGGTCGCAAGAAAGCAGCGGAGAAATACGCGCGGACATTTGCGGCTCCATGGGAAGCAGCGAAAATGGGATATGTCGACGAGGTAATCTACCCCTCCGAAACACGGCAGCGCTTGACTGGCGCGTTGGAGCTTGCTGTGGGCAAGCGTGAGAGCAAGCTGCCCAAGAAGCACATCTCTAGGCCGTAACAGGAGGTTGGTCATGTTAGAAAAAATGCATCTCTTATCTGAAATAACCATGAACCAGGCCAGCGCGGACGCGACCGGAGCCGGTGAGGATTTTGCCCTGGGATTAGGTGTGACAGCCCTTGGTTTAGCCGTGGTTTTTTCAGGTTTGGTTTTACTGATATTTATCACTTATTTATACCCAAAACTGCTGAAGGCACTTTTGTCAAAGAAGAAGGCTGACAAAAAAGCAGGCCGCGTGCAGCCCGGTCAGAAAACTGTAATTGCGACGGCGGCTGTTGGGCAGGCGCAGAGCATAAAGTCCATTTCAAGCCCGGATATCGTCGATGAAGAAACAGACGCCGCACTGGTTGCTGTGATCACGGCGGCCGTGGCTTCAAGCCTTGGCAAGCCAACAAACGGTATCATGATCAAGTCACTTCGGCGCTCGGGCACAAATATTCCAGCCTGGGGCACCAACGGAAGAATCGAGCAAATCACCAACAGATTATAACGATAGATAACTGGAGGAATAACACATGCGTAAATTTAAGATTAGTGTCAATGGTGTCAGCTACAACGTGGAGGTCGAAGAGATAGGCGGCGTTCCCGCTCCGGCAGCAGCACCCGCTCCCGCTCCTTCGGTGGCGCCTGCTCCCGCTCCGGCTCCGGTCGCGGCAGCAACCGCACCCGCACCCGCTCCCGCTCCCGCTCCTGCGGCGGCGCCCGCTTCGGTGGCGGTGGCGGAGGGAACCCAGGTCAAGTCGCCCATGCCGGGAAATATTCTTGATGTACGCGTCAGCGTCGGCGACTCCGTTAATGAAGGCGATGTACTGATGATACTCGAAGCGATGAAGATGGAAAACGAGATTTTAGCGCCTGTATCCGGAAAGGTTGCCGGCGTTCAGGTATCGAAAGGCGCGGCTGTTAACTCCGGTGATGTGCTGGCTGTATTGGCTTAGCGTACCACAATTTGCAAAGGAGGTAACACATGCAGGGTTTTAATCTGGGCGAATCCCTGGTCGAATTCATTCAAACCATGGGATTTACCAATATATCCTGGCAGCAGATCGTGATGCTGCTGATCGGATGCTTGCTTCTGTATCTGGCCATCGTTAAAAAATATGAGCCATTGCTGCTCGTTCCCATCGCTTTTGGCATGATACTCGCCAATCTGCCGGGTGCAAATCTGATGAACCCTCCCTATGAGGTTGTTAATCTTGTGCCACAGAACATGTTGCCTCCAGAGGCTGCAATGTCAAAAGAAGCGGTGGAGGCTGCTCAGGCAGCTGCTCAAGCCACAGGTGAGTCGATATTTCAAGGTGGTAATTATATCATTTCACACTCACAGGAATATGCTAACGGCGGCTTGCTTTACTACCTGTATCAGGGTATCAAGCTGGGCATCTACCCGCCGCTGATATTCCTCGGTGTGGGTGCGATGACGGATTTCGCACCGCTGATCGCCAATCCGAAGAGCCTGCTGCTGGGCGCTGCGGCGCAGCTGGGGATTTTTATTGCCTTTCTCGGCGCGTTGCTGCTGAGCGATTTGTTTGGGCTGGGCTTTGGTGCCAAAGAAGCCGCCTCTATCGGCATTATTGGCGGTGCAGACGGCCCGACAGCCATATATCTGACGTCAAAACTGGCTCCAAAACTTCTCGGGCCAATCGCTGTGGCGGCATATTCTTATATGGCACTGGTGCCGGTGATACAGCCGCCCATTATGAAAGGCTTGACAACCAGAAAAGAACGCATGATAGAAATGAAGCAGCTCAGGGAAGTCAGCAAAACGGAACGCATTGTTTTTCCGATCGTGGTGACGATATTCATCTCGCTGCTGCTTCCGGCGGCCGCGCCGTTGGTGGGCATGCTGATGCTGGGCAACCTGTTCC
>CAZNVX010000152.1:0-4468 GCA_964576225.1 uncultured Christensenellaceae bacterium | reverse complement strand
AACAAAACCGCACAAAACGAGCTGATCAACATTGTGACCATTTTCCTGGGTGTGACTGTGGGAGCCACGGCGAACGGCGAGACATTTCTACAGTGGGATACGCTGACAATCATCGCGCTCGGGCTTGTTGCCTTCTGCTTTGGCACAGCCGGCGGTGTGCTGCTGGGCAAACTGATGTGCAAGCTGTCGGGTGGCAAAATCAATCCGCTTATCGGCAGCGCGGGCGTCTCGGCCGTGCCGATGGCGGCGCGGGTGTCTCAAAAGGTGGGGCAGGAGGCCAACCCGAAGAATTTCCTGCTGATGCACGCCATGGGACCCAATGTGGCGGGTGTCATAGGATCGGCCGTCGCGGCGGGTGTGCTGCTGTCGCTGTTCGGTTAATTAAGATTATAGGAGGCTTAAATAGATGGGAAAAGTATTTATTACTGATACAATATTAAGAGATGCGCACCAGTCTCAGGCCGCCACGAGAATGAAAACATCTGAAATGCTGCCGGCCGCCGATCTGCTCAATCAGGCTGGGTATTGGTCACTTGAAATGTGGGGCGGCGCCACGTTTGACTCATGCCTGCGCTTCCTCAATGAAGACCCGTGGGAGCGGCTGCGCGTGCTTAAACGCGCGATGCCGGACACGAAGATGCAGATGCTGCTTCGCGGACAGAATTTGCTGGGGTATAAACACTATGCGGACGATGTGGTTGACCTGTTTGTTAGAAAGGCTATACACAATGGCATTGATGTCGTTCGTATATTCGATGCGCTTAATGATCTGCGCAACATGAAGGCTGCGATGGCCGCAGTCAAAAAGTACGGCGGTATCTGTGAGGCGGCGCTGTCTTACACCACCAGCCCTGTGCATACGCGCGCCTATTTCGTTGAAATGGCCAGAAAGCTCGAAACAATGGGGGCGGACACCATCTGCATCAAGGATATGGCAAACCTTTTGCTTCCCTATGAAGCTTATGATCTTGTCAAGGAGCTGAAAAGTGCTGTAAAGGTTCCCATCCATGTTCACACACACAACAAGACGGGTGTCGGCGATATGACTTATCTGAAGGCCATCGAAGCGGGCGCTGATATTGTGGACTGCGCTCTGTCGCCGCTGGCAAACGGCACGGCACAGCCCTGCACCGAGGCGTTGGTTGCCACGCTGGCGGGCACGGAGTACGACACGGGCATGGATATCGTGCTGCTCAACAGGATAGCGCAACACTTCAAAGGTGTCGCAAAACGCTTGATGACAGACGGTTTCTTGAAGCTGGACGTGCTGGGTGTTGATATCAACACGCTGATCTATCAGGTGCCGGGCGGCATGTTCAGCAACCTTCTTGATCAGCTGGAGAAAGCAGGTAAGGGAGATCAGCTCGAAGAAGTGCTAAAGGAAATACCCAGGGTACGCGAAGAGTTTGGTTATCCGCCGCTCGTGACGCCCACAAGCCAGATTGTGGGCACGCAGGCTGTGCTCAACGTGGTGGCTGGCGAACGGTATAAAATGGTCACAAAAGAGAGCAAGGCGCTGTTGCGCGGTGAATATGGGCAGCTGCCCGCCGAGGTCGATCCAGACGTCCGCAAGAAGTGTATCGGAGATGACATTGTTATCACGCACAGACCGGCGGACGATATTCCGCCCGAGCTGGATAAATACAAGGAAGAAATCAAAGAATATATGGAGCAGGAAGAGGATGTGCTTTCTTACGCGCTTTTTCCGCAGGTGGCTCCGAAGTTTTTCGAGTTCAGACGCGCCCAGAAGTACGGTGTGGATGGATCTATGCTTGATAAGAAAAACATGATCCACCCGGCATAACGGTGAATTCATAAATCATCGCCAAAGCGGTATTTATTTATTGAAATTTACGCGGTGATGCATTATGATAATCGTATAAGTTTGTGAATTAATTATTTAACCAAGGAGGAGAGAATATGGCAATAAAGGTAGGTATCAACGGTTTTGGTCGAATTGGGAGGCTTGTCTTCCGGGCGTCTGTCGAAAATCCAAACATCGATGTGGTCGGCATTAACGATCCTTTCATCGATCCGGAGTATATGGTGTATATGCTGATGTACGATACAGTACACGGGCGTTTTAAGGGGACGGTAGAGTGCAAGGACGGCTCAATCATCGTCAATGGAAAAGAAATTGCCGTTTACGCGTGCATGAACGCTTCCGAGATTCCTTGGAGCGCTTGCGGTGCAGAATATATCGTCGAATCTACCGGTGTGTTTACCACCACGGAGAAAGCCAGCGCACACTTCACTGGCGGCGCCAAAAAGGTTGTGATTTCCGCGCCTTCAGCAGACGCGCCGATGTTCGTGATGGGCGTCAATCAGGATGCCTATAAGCCGGAAATGAAGGTGGTTTCCAATGCGTCATGCACCACAAACTGCCTGGCTCCGCTTGCGAAGGTCATCGACGACAACTTCGGTATTTTAGAAGGACTGATGACAACCGTTCACGCCACCACCGCCACCCAGAAGACCGTTGACGGCCCTTCCAAGAAAGACTGGAGAGGCGGCAGAGGCGCTGCTTTCAACATCATTCCGTCCTCCACCGGCGCAGCCAAAGCGGTGGGAAAGGTTATACCGAAGCTGAACGGCAAGCTGACGGGCATGGCTTTCCGCGTGCCGACTGCCGACGTGTCTGTTGTTGATTTGACGGTGCGTCTTGAGAAGGCCACTACGTATGATGAAATCAAATCGGCTATTAAGAAAGCCGCTGACGGCGAACTCGCCGGTATACTCGGATACACCGAAGACAAGGTCGTTTCATCTGACTTCATCGGCGATGCCAGAACGAGCATTTTTGACGCCGATGCGGGCATCATGCTGAGCCCGACATTTGTCAAGCTCGTTTCCTGGTATGACAACGAGTGGGGTTATTCCTGCAAAGTGCTTGAGCTTATTGAGCACATGGCCAAGGTTGACAAATAGTCTTTGCCGGCCTGAATACACAATGAATGATCGGATAACCTCGCTCACACAGAGCGGGGTTATTTGTATCTGATACATCAAACCAAAACAAAGGAGCCGATATTATGTTTAAAGAATTTAAAACGTTCGTGTCAAAGGGAAATGTCATGGATCTGGCAGTCGGCATAATCATTGGCAGCGCCTTCGGCAAAATTGTATCGTCGCTGGTTAATGATGTTATCATGCCGCTGATCGGCATCATCGTGGGCGGTCTTGATTTTGCCAGCCTCAGCATCACGGTGGGCGAAGCTTCCATCGTTTATGGCGCCTTTATCCAGAGCATCGTCGATTTCTTTATTATTGCACTTAGCATATTCTTTATTGTCAAGCTGATAAACAGGATCAGAAGCAAGAAGGAAAGCAACAAACCTGCCGAGCCCCCTGCGCCATCAAATGAAGAGCTGCTCTTAGCTGAGATTCGGGATTTGCTCAAGGTCAGATGAATATTGTCGTTTAACAAAGCCAGCCTTTATCGATAACTTAGCTAATTGATATGGGTATCGAATAACATACTCCTATAATTTTTTCTTGACGGATATACGGCCAGAATGTAGAATTGGCAGAAACCTGTCATTTGTATTATCTTTACTTAAAATGGAGTCTTGATGAAAGCAGATTGGAAAAAGAAAACAGCCCGATTCCTTTTCAGCCAGGCCGTTTCTTTGTTCGGGTCTTCTCTGGTGCAGTATGCCATCATGTGGCATATTACGCTCACAACAGAATCCGGCGTCATGATGATGATCTCTATCATTTGCGGTTTTCTGCCGACATTCTTTCTGTCTCCGTTTGCTGGCGTGTGGGCAGACAGATACAACAGAAAGATGCTGATCGTTTTGGCCGACGCAGGTATAGCTTTGTCCACTTTGATGCTGGCAATTGTTTTTCTGATGGGGTACGGCGAGATATGGCTGCTCTTTGTGGTGTCGGCGGTCAGAGCTTTGGGAACCAGCATACAAGTGCCGGCAGTGGGGGCGCTTCTCCCGCAAATTGTCCCCGAAGATAAATTAACGCGCGTTAACGGCATCAATGGAAGCATTCAGTCCGCTATCACATTGGTCTCGCCAATGGTCAGCGGGGCATTGCTGATTGTGGCGTCCATAGAGATTATATTCTTTATCGACGTTGTCACAGCAGCTGTGGCCATTATCGCCCTGGTGCTTTTCCTTGATGTGCCGACGCATGAGAAGGCCATGCAGCAACAAAAAATGAGTTACTTTTCGGATTTTCGTACCGGTCTGGCGTATATCCGTGATCATGCTTTTATCAAACAATTCTTCCTGTTTGGCGCAGTGTTCTTTTTTCTGATCACGCCAGTGGCTTTTTTAACGCCGCTCCAAGTCGTTCGAAGCTTTGGGAACGAGGTTTGGCGGCTCACGGCCATAGAGATTACTTTTTCTGTCGGAATGGTGGTGGGTGGTCTTATTATGGCATCCTGGGGCGGATTCAAGAACAAGACCCATTCGATGGTTTTTTCCGGGTTCGCCAATGGGGCTTGTACGAT
>CAZNVX010000151.1:0-7157 GCA_964576225.1 uncultured Christensenellaceae bacterium | reverse complement strand
TCACACGCTTCAAAGGCGCGCTTGCTTAAATACTGTGAGCAATCAACCTGATTGTCGCTGATTTTATAGTATATGCTGAGCGCATTGTCTTTATATGTGTACATAAAAGCATTGCATGCGTGTTGGTCAATAATTTCTGCAATCCGCCGCGCTTTTGTTTGCTCTAACGGGATCACATCCATGTATTCCTTATCCGAGAAGGAGTACAGAGCAACCCCGTTCATCACAATACCGGGCATATCAAGGCGGATATCTTTGAGCTTCTCATCACAGCCATAAGCCATTCGGGCGGTGGCGATGGTAAACATTCCGCCGCGCTCAATAAACCGGTTTATGATCCTGGAAGTCACATCCGTTACCTTTTTTTCCATATTGAATAATGTGCCGTCAAGGTCCGTGACATATAATGCTCCCATTGTCTCCCCTTTCGAATCATCCCTTGTTTGCCGTCTCGCCAAAGGAAAAGACATCCCGCATTTGTATACGAAATGCCTTTACATCTCTTCAATTTTTCACTGATATCTTAACACGCTTTCTATCATATGTCAACTCTGGTTTGCGTTACCATTTTATAGCGCACCAATAATTAAATGCCATGACGGTCATTTTATTGATGAGCATATGCGCCGCCCGGCGCCGGATCGCGGGGATACGTGTGGGGGGGGATCCATAGCTTGAGCGAGCAGCCCGGCGGTATTGGCGGCAAGCTACCACGGACGCCTTGCGTGTTCAAACATCCTCTTCCAATAAGGCGTCGTGCATGAACGGTGAACCACCTTGCCGTTGGCGGATGACGCGTCGATCATCATGCCGCCGCCCACGTATATGCCCACATGGCCGATCTTCGTTCTCGCATTGTTCCAGAAAAACAACAGATCGCCCGTCTCCAGATCGCTCATTGACGAGATCTTCTTCCAGTCGGACACACGCGCATAGCCTGCGGCGTTATACCGCCCGCGCGACGAGCCCGCCTGTTTCAAGCAGTAATACACCAGGCCGGAGCAGTCAAATGACCTTGGCCCTTGGTTGCCCAGCACATACGGCTTGCCCAGCTGGTCTTTAGCCACTTGAATCATCTTCCGAATGTTGGCACGGCGCTTTTCGGCCTGCACCTTAGACGCACTGGCTTTGGCCTCGGGCGAATAGATCAGATCCAGCGTATACTGACCCGTTTTACCGTCCACCTTAAGACCGTTTCGTTCCTGAAAATCCTTGACGGCTTTGACGGTCTCGTCGCCATAATAACCCGTGGTTTTATCCATGTATCCCAGATCAACCAGCTGTCTTTGCAGGCTGTCCACATCCTGGCCCTTCGTGCCCTCCAGCAGCGTATACTTCCTGGCATCCTTCGAATAGATCAACTGAAGCGTTTCCGGGCCGGCAATGCCGTCTTGCTGCAGCGTATGCTGGCGCTGAAACAGCTCCACGGCGTATTTCGTAGCGGGCCCGAAAAACAGTGTGGTCTCGTCCACATCAAGATAACCTAAATCCATCAGCCGTTCCTGCAGCTGCTGGACACGCTCGTTCTCATCACCCTTTTGCAGCGTGGGATCCGGCGTGGGCGTGGGTTTCGGCGTGGATACGGGGGAAGGAGTTGGCGTCGGTGTCTCGGATGGCACCGGCTGTGCGGATGGCTGTGCTGATGGCATCGGCAAGCCCTGAACCGCGTTGGCAAGCGCGGCTTCACCGCCCCTTAACGAGACCGAATCGGTATCGCCCGGCAAAAACACAATCAGGGCAACGGCCGCCATCAATGCGGCAGCCGCCGCGCCAAACACCATCACACGCGCGCGGAGCCTCCCTAACCGACAACCCAGACGAGAAAAAAAGCCGTTACGGTTGTGTTCAACAGAAACCCGGTTTGAATAACGCCGACGCCTTCGTTTCCTGCTTCGCATTGCTGCCTCCGCTCTCATTTTTTAATATTTTATCGTTTAACGCCTTCGATTACAAGGGAAGCGGGCATATTTGTTACATTTTTTTTACGGATTTTAATTTTATTTTAAGAGACACCCGCCGATCCCGGCATGCACATATTCAGCAAGACCTTAACGATTTTGGCTATGCGACGAAGATTACCCAATACACCCATAAGATGTTGTCACACCGCGACTCGATATTAATAACACCTCGACAATTCAGGATCAGTCAGAATATCCGTTTGAGGCAAGCCTTATGATGTCGGAGCCAGCACCACCACGCTCAGCGCAATAAGACCCTGGGCGCCGTAATAACAAATGGTGGAAAATGCCCCGGCGGTTTTGCTGCCGGTCCGGTTTTCGATACCGAGCAGCAAGTCGGAAACGGCAAAAGAGACACCGCCCACCGCCGCGAAAACCCCGAACAGCGCCGGCACCTGCGCGACCCACAGCATGGAAAGCGCACGCGCGGTCATCGCACAGAGCAAAACCATGTAACCATACAAGGCGGGCGCAAAGCGAACCGGACGGATTTGCCGGGCATGGACCAGCGATACCCCCAGCGTGAGAAAAGAGGCGAAAAAAACAGCGTCCACCCAGGAAGGGGGCGCTATTGTCCAGAAAGCGCTGATGTACAGCAGATGAGCGGCGGCAAACCCGATCACGCCAGCAAGCCCGAAGCCGTTGCCGTGGTCCGAAAACAGCAGCAGCACATCCCCCGCCAGCGACGCACACAGCCCGAAAAGAATCAGCGTATGATAGCTCTCCGGCACACCGGTGCGCACGCTGAACGCCACCATCACAAACATCACGCTGGCAGCGCTTTTGAAAAAAACCCGTCCAAACAGGCCGGCACTGCGCCGGATAAACGCATACACGCAGGCAAATACGCTCAGCAGCGCTGTGAACACATAGGGCACCGCGCTCGTCTACTCCTCTTTGTCCTCGTCGGCTTCTATATCTTCTTCATAATAAAGCCGTTCAAATTCTTCCCAGACACGGTCCATCTTCTTTTCATCCTCGATGGGCACATAGCAGTCATCGCCGTCTTCGTCCTCAAGTATCTCCATCAGCAGCACTTCGCCGTTCTCGATGCCTTCCATCGACTCTTCGGGCGTGAGCGCCACGTAGAAGCTGTCTTCAAAGTCAAACGTCATGATGTGCAAAAAGCGCACCTCGGTGCCTTCTTCATCGGTGAGTATCACCACATTTTCATCACTCATAATATCTCCTTAATCAGCGGCATTACTATTATAGCCCGTCCGGCCGCTGTTCTATACGAGCCGTTGTCCTGCAAAGTATGGCATCAAAGCGGATGCCTGTCAAGATAGGCGCGCAGTATATAGACGGCAGCCAGCTTGTCCACCACCTGCCTGCGCTTTTTACGCGATACGTCCGCCTCAATCAAAAAGCGCTCGGCGCTTATTGTCGTCAGCCGTTCGTCCTGAAACGCAACCTCCACGCCCAGCGCGCCAAGCTGCGCCGCAAACTCGCGTACACTCTGCACCGCGGGGCCCTCGCTCCCGTTCATGTTCAGCGGCAATCCGGCCACGACCAGCGACGCGCCCAATGCGCGGGCTTTGTCTGCTATGTACTGCGCATCCCCCGGCCCTGTACGCACATATGTTTCCACGCCCTGAGCCGTAAAGCCAAGGCTGTCCGACACTGCAATACCGATGCGTTTTTCACCGATGTCAATCCCCATGATTTTCTTCATTTTTACCACCCGTTTGACTGTGCAGCGGCCTGCATCCTCATGCCCATATAAAAAAGCCGCGCTATTGCGGCTTCATTATAACACATTTTGAGACCGGCATCACAACGAAATGCACAAATCAACTTGTCTTATCCGTCATTCGTCATCATTGGCCATGTTTTCAATATAAACCTTCACAAACTCCTCCAGCAGCTCGTCCCGTTCAACGCGTTTAATCAATGAGCGGGCGTTCTTGTAGCTTGTGATATAGGTGGGGTCTCCCGAAATGATGTATCCCACCAGCTGGTTGACAGGGTCATAGCCCTTGTCTTTGAGCGCATCGCAAACCAGCCAAATCACCTCACGCGCCGGATTGTTCAGCTCCTTGGCCAGCGAGAATTTCATTGTCTCGTCAAACCTGGTCACGGCCCCATACCCCCCCTGTCTTTATGCGAATATTATATAACACTTATCGGCACAATTCAAACAAAACAACAGCGCAATTGCATAATTTAGTAAAATCGTAACGGATGACATGCATTCGTAACGTTTTATAAGCCGACTACGTAAAATCACGACCGCTTCCGTATACAACAAAGCCGGCAATGATGCCGGCTTTGAATGCTACATGCCCGTCTCCGTCATCTTATCCATATGGGTGTTGATCGCGCTGCGCCCTCTGCGGAAAGCCCGCTTGAGCTGCGGCTGAATATACGGCATCGCAATAATCGCTGCCGCTGCTCCGATCACGCTGCCGGCTATCATACCCATCACCACATTCGCCCTCATGATATACAAACACTCCTTTCAAACAATCATCGTTAATGGTAGTTTGTGCAGGAAGCGTTAAATATATCACAGACATATCAACCCATTGCTTCCTTATTTATCATTTTTCCCCGGTAATCGGCAATCGCGGCATGGATCGCGTCCTCCACCATCAGCGAACAATGGATCTTTTTTTCCGGAAGGCCCCCGAGCTCTGCCACAATGTCGGCCTTGGTCAGCGCATCGGCTTCATCCACCGTTTTGCCCTTAACCATGTCGGTGGCGATGCTGGAGGATGCAATGGCTGCGCAGCAGCCGTAGGTTTTATATTTGATGTCATCAATTCGTCCGTCCCTCACACGAATATACATCGCCATGGTGTCGCCGCACGCGCTGCTGCCCACCTCGGCAAAGCCGTCCGGATTTTCTATTATGCCCACGTTATGCGGGTCTTTGAAATGCTCCAGCACCTTTTCGTTATACATAAGTCCCCTTTTCCCGGCGTTGGGCAAACAACGGTGACAGCGCCTGAAGCCGCTTGACCGCCGCCGTGGTAATCCTGATAACATCGTCTATCTGCTGCGGGGTATTGTCCCGCCCCACCGTGAAGCGCACCGCGCCGCGCGCTTCCTCAGCTTTCAGCCCCATCGCCATCAGCACATACGAGGGTTTCGGAGAGCCGGATGAGCAAGCCGAGCCGGAGGACACCGCAATTCCTTCCAGGTCAAGATGCGTCAGCAGCGCCTCTCCTTCAATACCGCCGAAGCTGATATTGACATGCCCCGGCAGTTTGTTTTCCGCGTCGCCGTTCAGCTTCGTATCTGGCAGCGCGAGCAGACCTTCCGCCAGCCGCCCGGCAAGAGCCGTCTCATGCGCCACATTCTGCTCCATATCCCGCACCGCCAGTGCTGCCGCCGCCCCGAGGCCGGCAATGCCCGGCGTGTTGAGCGTGCCCGCGCGCATATCCTTTTCATGGCCGCCGCCGTGCATAAACTTGTGCAGCATAATACCGCGGCGCATATACAACGCGCCGATGCCCTTTGGCCCGTAGAATTTATGCGCGCTTAGTGACAACAGGTCCACATCCATTTCTCCGACATGAATCGGAATATGACCGGCGGCCTGCACTGCATCCGTATGCAGCAGCACGTCATGCGTGCGTGCTATCTGAGCAATCTGGCGGATGGGCATGATCGTCCCCGTCTCATTGTTGGCCGTCATCACGCTGATCAGTATCGTATCAGCCCGGACAGCCTTTTCGACGTCGTCAGGGTTCACACGCCCCAAGCCGTCCACCGGCAGATATGTCACATCAAAGCCGCGGGAGCGCAGGTATTTGCAGGTATCCAGCACCGCGTGATGCTCCACCGACGACGTGATAATATGGCCGCGGCCCGCTGCTTCGGCCACGCCTTTTATTGCCCAGTTATCGCTCTCGGTTCCGCCCGACGTAAAATAGATTTCGTCCGTGTCCGCGCCGATCAGCGCCGCCGTCTGACCGCGCGCCCTCAGCGCCGCCTTCTCTGCAGCGCGCCCGTAAGCATGCTGGCTGGACGGATTGCCAAATTGCTCGTCAAAATATGGCCGCATCTCGTCAAATACCGTCTTTTCAAGATATGTGGTTGCGGCATGATCCAAATAGATTCCCATTGTCAACACCTTAAGTCCTTTGCCTGCGGCATACCCAGCCGCCGGTAATCGTCTACCATGTCCCCCAGCGTGATGCCGTGAATCACGCCGCTGATACCGTCATAAATGCGCTGCCAGATATAATGCGTGGTGCAGCACCCGGCGTTTTCGCATGCCATGTCACCGCCGACACATTCCGCCGGCGCCAGCTCGCCCTCCAGCGCGATGAGCACGCAGCCCACCGATATCGTCTCCGGCGGCGCCGCAAGCCCGTATCCTCCGCCTGCACCGCGCTTCACAGTCACAAGCCCCGCCTTTTTCAGCGCCGGGAATATCTGCTCGAGGTAAGGCTCGGGCAGCCCTTGAGATTGTGCAATATGCTTAAGACTCAATGGCTCCTGCCCCCAGGCCTTGGCCAGCTCAAACATCGCGCGCAGGCCGTACCGCCCTTTCGTTGATATGATCAAGCCGTCCCCTCCTGTTCGCCCATTAACGCCTTATTGATAAATCCGATGTTTTTTATCGGATTTATGGTACCCCTTTCCTCCCGTTTTGTCAACAGCAACACATCCACAAATAAACTGCCCAAAAGAGCGCCGTTTGATTTGATATCATGAAAAAGCGCACCGGTGGGGCGCCCGGTGCGCTCGTCATGCTGCTTTGCTTTCATGGATCTTATTCAATTTCGATACGGCGGGTGTTATCAACCGGTGCCTTTATGGGAACGGACACCTTCAGCACGCCGTTGTCGAGCTTTGCGCGGATGTTTTCCGCATCCGCATCCCCAAGATACACGCTGCGTCTCATTGAGGAAACCCGGCGCTCCCGATGGATGAAATTCTTGTTTTCCTCGTTCTTATTCTCCTCACGGTTTACCGAAATAACAAGCATGCCGTCCTGCAAATCAAGCGAGACTTCCTCCTTATTCACACCGGGCAGCTCAGCTTCAATCAGGTATTCCTTGTCGCTACGCTGCACGTCTATTTTAAAGCCTTCACGCACGCGCCGACCGGAAAACCACGGGTCAGTAAAGAAGTCGTCCAGCATGTTGTAGAAATCCTCAAAGCCGGTGCTGGTCAGGCCGCGGCTTCTTCCATACGGTATCATATTTGCCATCATGATCAACTCCTTTTCAAAATCTTATA
>CAZNVX010000150.1:0-7162 GCA_964576225.1 uncultured Christensenellaceae bacterium | reverse complement strand
GTTCCGAAGTAGCGCCTTGGTTGGAATACAACCCCAATTAAGACAGGTGCCGCCCAAATTCTCCTTTTCCACAACAGCAGTGTTCTTTCCAAGCTGTGCTGCTTTAATGGCCGCCACATAACCGCCCGGCCCGCCGCCGATCACCAATACATCAAACTTTTTCATTCTCCTTCACCAAACCTACAGCAGCAGTTCGGGGCATTCCACATAATTTTTCACGCTCCTTAAGAATTTCGCCGCCGGTGCGCCGTCCACGATGCGATGGTCGAAAACCAGCGTCAGCTTCATTGTGGTCACCAGCATCGGCTTATCATCTTTTCCCGGCACAAATTCTTTCTTCAGCATCCCCACTGCTAAAATACAGCACTCGGGCGGGTTGATAATCGGCACAAACTGCTCTATCTCGAACATCCCAAGGTTGGTGATTGTAAACGTTCCCCCCGTCAAATCATCCGCAGATATGCTGTTGTCATTTATCGCGGTCAGCTTTGCTGCAAAGTCGTCAGCGATTTGCTTGAGGCTCTTTTTGTCCGCGTCTTTAATGACCGGCACGAGGAGGCCGCGTTCACTGTCCACCGCAACGCCGACATTGATATGGCGCAGCAGCTTTATTTCACCCCCGTCCAGCACCGCGTTGATATATCTGTGGTCGCGCAATGCCTGCGAGATAACGCGCACAAGGATGTCGTTATAGCTCACTTTAATTCCGCGCACTTTATACCGGTCCCGCAGGCCAATCAATTCGTCTGCACTCACGGTCAGCGTCAGCGCCGCACAAGGTTTTTCAAGGTTGCTTTCGCTCATACGGCTTGCGATCAGCTTACGGATGCCGCTCATCGGGATTGTCTCAAGCACATCGTTATTGGTTGCCTCAAGCATTGCTGCCGCCGCCGTCTTGATTGGTGTGAACCCCAATACATCCGCTTTGACAATGCGCTTGCCCGGCACGCCGGGAGTCAAACCCGCGATATCAATGCCCCTCTCCTTCGCCAGCTTTTTTGCAAGCGGCGATATGCGAACTCTTGACTCGCCGGCGATGACGCTTAAAACAGCCTGCCCGGCTGCCACAGCGTTTTTCTTTGTTTTCGGCACGTTTGGCACTTCTTCGGCTAAGCCTTCCTTTCGCGCATAATCCTCAGTAAGCTCTTCGCCCGCATCAACCAGAACCATGATGGGCTGATTGATATGCACCTTTTCGCCCGGGGCTGCGAGCAGCTTGCCGACAATGCCCGAATCCGTCGCATAGATGTCCTGCGTCGCTTTATCCGTCTCGGCGAGAAGAATCGCATCGCCTTTGACGACGGTATCCCCTTCTTTGACAAACCATTCGTCGATAATGGCTTCCGTCATGTTCACCCCAATTTTGGGCAGTGTCATCGTTCTTGGCATGTTATCATCCTTTTCCTTTAGTCATTGCTCATGACCTTGAGAACCGCGTCTTTGATGTTGGTCTCATCGGGTATGCAAATTGCCTCCAGTTTCGCATTGTAAGGCATTGGAACGTTGGGTGCGCCAACTCGCGCCGGCGGCGCGTCCAGCAGGTCAAATCCCCGGTCGACAATTTCTGCAACGATATCCCCGGCGAGACCGCCCCGCAGATTGGCTTCCTGACAAACCACCACTCTGTTCGTCTTTGCAATTGAGCTCATCACCGTCTCGTAGTCAAGCGGCAGGATAGACCGCAGGTCGATGACTTCGCACGAAATGCCCTGTTTGGCCAGCTCTTCCGCAGCGTTCTGCGCGCGGATCGACATCATCGAGTAGCTGACGATGGTCACATCCGTGCCTTCTCTTCTTATTGCCGCCTTGCCAAACGGCACTATATAATCTTCGTTGTCGGGCACCTCACCCTTGATCTGATAGCTTCGCTTATGCTCAAAGAACATAACCGGGTTATCATCGCGAATCGCCGCTTTCAGCATGCCTTTGACATCATAAGGTGTAATCGGTGCGGCCACTTTGAGGCCGGGGATGTGATTGAACCATGCTTCAAACGACTGCGAATGCTGCGCAGCCACCCCGCCGCCCGCGCCGAACGGCGCACGGACGACAAGCGGCATGTTGACCTTGCCGCCGAACATATAGCGCATCTTGGCAGCCATATTGACAATTTGGTCGGTACACAGCGTCAGCCAGTCCGAATAGAGTATCTCAACGACTGGACGCAGACCGGTTGCCGCCGCCCCCACTCCGGCGCCCGTGAACCCAGGCTCTGATATCGGGGTGTCTTTGACGCGCTTTGCCCCAAACTGCTTTTGCAGCCCCAGCGTGACCCCAAACGGACCGCCGCGGACGCCGATGTCACACCCCATCAGTATAATAGTCGAGTCCAGCTCCATTTCCTCTCTCAATGCGTCATTGAGCGCTTGCCTTACGTTGATTTCACTCATATTTTAGGCTCCTAAATGATCACTTCGCCATTGGCGTAGATATCGTCGTACAATGTGTCCGCTGGCGGTTCGGTGCATTCGTTTCGGGCATACTCAATGGCTGCTTCGATTTCGTCCTTAGCCGCCTGTTCCACCGCTATAACCTTCTCCGGGCTGAATGTCTCGCTTTCCACGAGATACTCCTTCATCCGCTCAACAGGATCCGCGGTCCAGCAGTCTCTGACTTCCTTCTGGTCTCTGTATGCCTGGTCGTCTGCGACAAAGTGACCGAGAATACGCATGTACTTGGCTTCAATCAACGTGGGGCCTTGGCCTTTGCGCGCTTTATCCACCGCTTTTTTCACTGCACAGTACACATCAAACACATTAAACCCGTCGACCTGTATGCCTTCTATACCGTAGCCGGCCGCTCTTTTATACAGCTCCTGTTCCCTGGTCACCCATGCGCTGCGCGTGGCGATTGCGTACTGGTTGTTCTCTATCAGGAAGATCACAGGCAGATCCCACGCCGCCGCCATATTGATTGTCTCATGCCATACACCCTGGTTGGTCCCGCCGTCGCCATGAAAACAGATGGCGACCCGTCCGTTTCCTAGAATGTCGCTCGACATCGCTGCCCCCAGTGCAATGGGCATGCCGCTGCCCACAATGCCGGTGGCCCCCAGCATCCCGATATCCACATCCGCGATGTGCATCGAACCGCCCTTGCCCCGGTTCAGGCCTTCATACTTTCCGAACAGCTCAGCCATCATGGCTTTGATGTTTGCGCCCTTGGCGAGTGTGTGCCCGTGGCCGCGATGGGTGCTTGAAATGTAATCTTCCCTGGTGATGGCGGCGCAGGCACCCACAGCAATGGCTTCCGCGCCCACATAAGCGTGTGCGAGACCATATATCTCGCTGTCCATCCATAGATCTCTGACGCGGCTGTCGAACGCGCGGATCGCACACATTTTATACAGCATATCCTCCTGCTTTGCTTTGCTCAGCCCAACGGGCGCCTGGAGCGGTTTGATGCTTGGAAGCATATGCCGCATTTCTTCACAAATATTCTTCATTTCTACCCTCACTGCAGTTGTTATTTCCTGACTTCGGTGCCGGCCAGCTTCTCGTAAAACCGGATCAATCCTCCGTGATCATCTTTGGCTTTCCCGTCGGCTTTGAGCACCTGCATTATCTCCATCACCACGGCTGTCAGCGGGACGGGCGCACCCGCATCATGCGCGGTGTCCAGCGCGTTCTGCAGGTCCTTGATGTGCAGCTCTATTCTGAACCCGGGTTTAAAATTGCCCTCGAGTGCCAGCGGCACCTTAACGTTCATCACCGTTGAGCCTGCAAGACCGCCTTTGATGGCGTTGAAAACCTTTTCGGGATCAACGCCGGCTTTTTTCGCCAGCACAAACGCTTCGCTGACCGCAGCGATATTGAGAGCAACGATGATCTGGTTTGCGAGCTTCGTTGTATTGCCGCTGCCGGACTCTCCGCAGTATACAGCGCTAGCACCCACCACCAGAAGGATGTCCTTGACTCTCAAAAATACGTCCTCGTCGCCGCCGGCCATAATGGCCAACGTGCCATCAACCGCCTTGGGTTCTCCGCCGGAAACGGGGGCATCCAGGTAATGCACCCCTCTTTTCTTTGCCGCCTCATAGGCTTCCTTTGCTGTCAGCGGTGCGATAGAGCTTGTATCGATAACGATCAGACCTGGCTTCGCACCGTCCAAAACGCCGCTTTCACCCATCAAAACCTCATTGACGTGTGGACTGTTTGGCAGCATCGTAAACAGCAAGCCATTGCATTGTTCGGCAACTTCTTTGCTGCTGCCCGCTGCCATTGCGCCCATCGCAGCCAGTTCATCAACTGGCGCCTGCATAACGTCATAAATAACGAGGTCATAGCCTGCTTTGATCAGGTTCTTTGCCATTGGCTTGCCCATAATCCCAAGACCGATAAATCCCACCATACCTTGCTTGAACATATCCAATCTCCTAAAAGTTATCTGATGAGCTCAAAAGTTTCGCCCGGACTCATGATCACCGGCTTCACCACCTCACGGCCATCCGGACCTTTCATATTCTTCAGTAACCGTTCGAATTCTTTGACATCCTCGTTGTCCTTATTCGTATAGTGGCAGGCAATCGCGTAATCGAGATTCAACCACTGGCACGCAAGTGCGGCTTCATACGGTGTCATCTCGCCTGTCAGGAATTCAGGCAGAAAATCAAAACAGTTTTCTATGGTCACGTTGATCAGGCCAACGTCCGGATCGTGCAATTCTCCAATAATCTTCATGTCGCCAAACAGTGCCGTATCGCTCGCGTTATAGATCTTAACACCGTCTTCGGTATAGATGATAAACCCAAGAGCGAAACCGTCGAGCGCGGTGCCGTCCTTCAGCCGGACGGATGAACGATGCATGCTCTGCACCGGACGAACTTTAATGCCGGCCTGCTTGACCATCAAACCCCATACTGTAATGGTGATGTTCTGTTCAGGCACGCCCTGCTCCACAAGCAGAGGTTTTACTTCGCCGCCGCAAATAACAGGGCAGTCGTGTTTCATCGCGATCTCAGCCGTGTCCTGCATGTGGTCGAACGCACCGTGGCTCACGATAATCAGGTCCACCTTCTCAAGGTCGCCTGCTTTAAGCGGGCTTGCCGCGTTATCGTTGAGATAAGGGTCTATCAGTATATTCGTGCCTGCCGATGTCGTAATCAAAAACGTTGAAAACCCCAAAAACTGAAACTTTGTACTACTCATTGCATCCCCTTTGGTTTATCGTTTAACTATCCTTGAAAAAAATATAGGCAGCGCCTCAGTGAAAAAACCAGCTGGTTTATCGTTTAACTATAATGATTAATTCGATATCAATGACATTATTCCTGCTTACCTTTCAAAATATTTTTAAAATTTTTATAGCACTGCGTAATCGGCTTGTCCGTCTGTTGATTCAGACCTTTGGCTTATGTGGACTGGCGAACCACCAGTTCGGATTTTAGTACCACAACATCAGGATATTCCCGCTTTTTTTGAATCAGATTAAGCAGCAGCTCTATTGCCTTCACCCCAATAATCTCTTTTGGCTGGCGCATTGTCGTCAGCGGCCGTCGAAGATAAGCCGCAAACTCAATATCGTCATATCCGCATACGCGAATGTCAGCCGGTATATCAAGGCCTTTCTCAAGTATGGCCTCCATCGCGCCGATACTTAGTATGTCGCATCCGCAGAAAAGCGCGCGTACCGTCTCGCCTCGCTCCAATATGTTGCGCATCACCGTATAACCTTCCTCGATCTCAGGCCGCATATTAAAGACCAGTGTCGGATCATATTCTATCCCGCCTGCCGCAAGCGCCTGCATGTATCCTTTAAGCCGGTCTTTGGAACTCGTCGAGTCCTTGTTCATGTTGAGAAAGTGTATTCGCCGGCTGCCTGTCCTGATCAGATAATCGACGATATCAAACGCACCGCGAATATTATCGTTACCCACAAACGGCGCTTGCTTGTCTTCACTGCGGCGAACCATGAATACATACGGAACGCCCAGCGAATCAAGGTAAGCTCTGAATTTTTCTTCAGTCAGCATCGAGGAGGCCAAAAGAAGCCCGTCGATACGCTTTTCCAGCAGCGTATTGATGGCGCTTTTCTCGGTCTCGCTGCTAAGATTTGTATTGGCAAGTATAATGTTATACCCGTTTTTCGCCGCTTCCTCTTCCGCGCCTTTGATCACCGAACCCAGAAACGAATGCGAACTGTCTGACACCACCAGCCCGATGGTTTTGGTGCTGTTGACCTTGAGACTTTTGGCTACAATGTTTGGCCGATACCCTAGCCGGTTTGCGATTTCGATAACACGATCTTCCGTGGCTTTGCTGATGCCTCCTTTGTTGTTCAGCACTTTGGAGACCGCAGTGGTGGAGATCCTTGCCTCAGCCGCTATATCCTTCAATGTTGCATTTTTGCTTATGTCTTTCATAACCTACGCCCTTAAACTTTGAACTTCTTATTACTGCCCGCTGCGAAGACCGAAATCATCGCTTATATTATACTATAACTTTTGCATAATATCTTTAAAGAAATCTCTGAACAGAATTACCTCTGAGACATTGTCATTTTTATTGCATTGTTCCCAGTCCATCCAGATATACTCGATTCCGATATAGCCGGCGTATTTCGTTTCCTTCATTTTACAAAGAATTCGTCGGTAGTCAATTGTATTGTCTCTGAATGATGTTTGCAAAAACCCTTTTGCCGCCCCACGCGCATGAAAGTGCGTGGCGTATCTGACCAGCGGCTCCACCTCATCGTCCGGCATGCCAATCCGCGTAAAGTGCGTGTAGTCCAGCGTCAGCGTCAGGCCGGGCACGTCTTTAACCAGTTTTTCGGCGGATGCTGGCTCGGGTACGATTGAACCGGTATGAGGTTCAACTGCAAAAACAAGTCCGTATTCAGTTGCCCTTTCCAACCGCCAAGCGAGCTCTTCGCACGCACGCCCGTATGAAGTCTCCTTGCTTTCGCCGTCAAAATACACACCCGGCAGCCCGGTCGTATGCTTTGCCCCGCAAATAAGTGAAAACTCCAGGGAATCTACAAACCATCTTCGCGCCTTATCGCGCACTTCCGCATCAGGATGATTGGACGCCATTGGAACAAAATCCGCGTCACATTGCAAAAAAATATCCGCCGCTTCCAGGCCAGCGTCCTTGAGTTTATCACACAACCGCTTCGCATGTTTGCTGACATCAGCAAACATTACGGACGGCTGAAGATGAGAACG
>CAZNVX010000149.1:5657-7163 GCA_964576225.1 uncultured Christensenellaceae bacterium | reverse complement strand
TTTTTAAGTTGCGCTGATTGGAGAACGGTGCGCCTTGATATACGCCGTCAGCGCCGTGTGCCATTCCTGTTCGGCTGCGGTGGCGTGAAACGGGTCGGCGGGAATCAACGCGGCCAACTGCTCCATGGTCAGTGCATCCAAGCCTGCAAACAGCGCGGCAAACTCGCCGCCGAACAGGCAGCCAGCGCCCAGCAGGTCGGCAAGATCGGACAGGCTGCGGATATGGCGGCGGATAAGCGCCTGCTTGTCGGAGAAGTGTCGGCACTCCCGTACGGCATCGGTGAGCGTGCGGAACGCATCGTCGTCCATCCGCGGCCCGTCAGTATATGCGGCAGACGGAGACTGCGGCAGAGCGGGTGTCACAAATACCGTCTCAAGATGGTCAGAGACCAGCGCTGTTGTGACGGATGCCGCGATTTCCGGCAGCGCGGCTTTGGCATATTGGAAAGCCGCTTCATCAAGACCAAGTCGCCCCAGAGACACGCCCAGCATCGCGCGCAGCCTGCTGGCTGACAGAGCGCCAAGCTTTGCTGCCAGATAAGTCCGGTCGCCGGCGGTCAAATCCAGACATGATGTATCCTTTCCGCACAGCACGCGGCCCAGCGCGTTGGTCAGTACCCGATCGAACACGTTGATCAGCAGCTCCCGCCAGCCGGGGCTGTGTCCGCGCAGCAGCGCGTCAATCTCTGACTGCGGCCAGCGTTCGCAGAACGCGGCTTCTATGCACAGCCTTTCGGTGTATGCGTCGATGTATTCGATGCCGGAAAAGCGGTTTAAGTCTACGCACAGCGGATAATCGATGGAGCCGGGCGTCTCGTGCGCGGCGTACACAGCGTCGTATGACGAGAAAAACAGCGGCAGCCCATGCCGGATGGTGTCCAGCCAGGCGCGGTTGTGCGTGATTGAGGATGCCTGCAGCGTGATCAGGCGCCCGCGGCACCGGCACATCAGCCTGTCGATCACCGACAATCCTTGGCGGCGCAGCGCATCGGGGGCGGACGTGAGCAGGCGCTCCAGCGCGGTGTCGGAGTCGTCACAATGCGCCAGCGCTAGACCGATACCATACACGGCGGAGGAGAGCAGCGACTGCGCTCTTTCAGCGGGCATTGAGCTGCTCGCGCCGAACGTATAACGCACTGCCATGTCGGTGAGCATTTGCTCCATATCGAGCCGGATGCGCGATGCCTGCTCTGGCGAGATGCGGTCTGCGCGTTCTCCGGCATCCAGAAGCGCCGCGAGATAATGCCCGGCGCCGGTATGCAGAGGCGGCAGGTTCCTGCCATACGCCGGTTCATTCATCGTATATGTCCTCTTGTTCGTCTTCGTCGGGTTCCGGCTCGGGCGGCAGACCGGCACGCACACGCCGTGCGGCTTCTGGCAGCGCTTCCTCGCGCAGGCGGTCGAGGCTGCCCTCGCAGTCGCCGTCGAAAAGCCGCTTCATCAGTGCGACGGCTTCAGCGTCGTCCACCTCATCAAGCATTTCGTTCTTGAAATCGTAGAACGCGT
>CAZNVX010000149.1:249-5647 GCA_964576225.1 uncultured Christensenellaceae bacterium | reverse complement strand
TCTGCGAGCGTTTCGGCGTAGCTGTCCTGTTGGATATACGGCGAGTCACAGAAGGCCGTGATCAGATCCTGCGCCACGCCGCCCGCAAACGCCACGCGCCCTGTGTTTTTCAGCGCGCGCGCTTGCGCTTCCGACAGCGCTTTGGCGTCTGTTTCGCAGAGGCGCAGGCCAAAGCGCGCCGTGAGCGTGTTGCAGCGCAGCAGGTTCTCGACCGCGTTTTCGGCTCGCGATCGTGGTATCAGATTCATACCATACACCTCCAAATAAGATATTGACAAAAGGCGTGTTTTGTGCTATCATATTATAGTAATGAAACTATAATATGGAATTTACCATAACTTATAATATACCATGGCATGCGCGGGCAGTCAATGGTTTTTTTATTTACATCAGATGCGTGGAGGACGCCAAGAGTATTTTTTTAAACCATTGAACAGACAGCCATTGTGTTCGGATTCTGTTATACTATTTTCAATCCTGCTTAAGAAGGGGCGAAGCCATGAGATTGTTTATCGGAATCAAAGCGGGCTGCGGGCAGCAGCTTGCGGCGTTGCAGGACGAATTGAAAAGAATGGGACGCGGACGCTTCACGCGTGCCAAGAACCTGCACATCACGATTAGGTTTCTGGGCGAGCTGCCGCCATCCAGCATCCCTGCGCTGTGTGATGCCATCGTCGAAGCAGGCGGGAATGAGTTTGAGCTTGAATGCGGGGGTGTCCGGTTGTTCAACCGCGGCGGCATCGTGTCCGCTGATGTGTCGGGCGATATCCGTCAGCTGTGTGCACTGCACGAACGTCTGGAATCGGCGCTGGAAAAACGCGGCTATGCCAGGGACGTCCGGGCGTACAGGCCGCACATCACGCTCGCGCGGGATTTTAAAGCATCCGGCGATGCGCCTGTTGAGGGAATACCGTATGAAAGCGGTCGTTTCACCGTGAGCGACGTGGTGCTTTTCGAGAGCCGGCGGGAAGGCGGCCGGTTGGTTTACGCGCCGTTGCATATCCACCGACTGCAAACGCGCTGACTATGCAAAAGCAGCGGCACGAGTCGGCTTGCTCTAAGACTCCGGTTCTGACTGTTCAGCGTTGTCAACACGGATTAGAAATGAGGCAACAAGGGCGGTGAGCGGGATGGTTAAGACAATCCCAATGCTGCCGCACAGCGCTTTGGCGATCTCCAGCACAATAAAGCTTTTGTTGATCATGTCTGTGAACGAGACGCCGTATACCGACCACACGATCATCAGCATCAGAGAACCGCCTGTGTAGGCGAGTATCAATGTGTTGGCCATGGTGCCGATGATGTCTCTGCCCACCGCAAGCCCTGATGAAAACAGTTTTTTCTGAGACAAAGCGGGGTTAATCGTGTGCATCTCGTTGATGGATGACGAGATCGACATGCCCACATCCATCACCGCCCCGATACAGCCGATAAGAATGCCCGCCGTCAGTATGCCCTGATAATTGAAGCTGATAGCCGTATCCGACATCATCAGCAAGCCCACCTCGGCGCTTTCGATGCCCGTGACGCGCATCAGCGAGCTGAACAACAGCGTGATGATGCCTGTGCAGACCAGCCCGCCCAATATGCCGAGCACAGCGGATATGGATTTTTTATTGAGCCCGCCCACCGTGAACATGGTGACCACCGTGACCGCGAAGCAGACCAGCGTGGCCGAAAGCACCGGGTCGTATCCGTTTGAAATCAGTGGCACCAGCCCGAATATGACAGCGCTGACGGTAAACACGAGCGCGATGATCGTTTTGAGGCCTTTAAACCTCCCGATGACGCAGACCAGCATCAGAAACACCGCCGCGAGTATGATCAGGTAGGGGGTGCGGACAAGACTGACGACGCTGATGTGGCTGATGTCGCCGTTCTCGCTGTAAAATATGTTGGCTTCAACGGTGTCGCCCGGGCGGTAAAGCGCAATGCTGGTATAATTGGTCACGTCCATGCTGACCTGCGCCGAATATGTATTGCCCGCTGCGGGGCCGTTAATGAATTCCAGCGCAAGGCTTTGAATGCTGTAAGACCGCCCGCCCTCGGTGTAAGCCTCGTGGTTGGCGCTTAATACTCTGGCGTGGTATGTTTCGGTTTTGCTGCCAGAGCACGCGGTAAGAGCCATAATGAGCATCAGTATCAGGCACAGTATGAGCGCGGTTTTTTTCATGGCATCCTCGGTGGTTTTTTGGCATTATATCACGAAGACCGAGGTTGGGGGAAGGCGTTGTGTAAAAAGCGGGTTATACGGCGTGCCGGGGTGCTCGGACTAAAATGGCAGTATATATCATCCGAAATAAAAAGTATGCAAGACCTGGTCTGTATTGTATAATCACAGCATCATAGACAAGACAAAAGGAGTACCACATGAGAAACCGGATATTGCGCTTTGGATTGCTGGCGTGTCTGCTGATTACGTGCGCGGTGCTGATGGGCGGCTGTTTTGCGCTGAACGGGTTGTATGAGAGCGCGATTGTCGATGAATATGCTTACGGTATGGGCACGGACATGCGTGAGCTGGTGTCCGAAGGGTATTTCAGGCTGTCGATACACACCGCCAAGGATGAGTTTGCCCGTGGCGAGACGATCGATTGCTGGGCAGAGCTCGAGTACATCGGGGAGCAGGAGAGCATCACGGTGTACGCGTATGGCGACCCAATCCAGATGGATATGACAGGCCATAATGTTTACTATAGCGCTTCCGGTTCGTCGTTCTTCAATGAAAAAGAGCTGATCATCAAAAAGGGCGTGCCTATTCGGCGCACGCTGGCCGAATGCCTGCCCAAAAGCGCGTCGGTGCGGCCCGGCCAATATCAGATCGATGCAGACGTAACATTGAACCTCTCGCCCGATGGATCAGTCAGTTATTTCGGCTGCGTGTCCGCGATGATTGAGGTGGGGGAGTAAGGGTCTTATCTGTATGCTTGGGCGGCGGCAATGGGGCGTTGTGTTTGCATTCCACCGGCGGCAGGGTTACAATACAGACAAAGCGGTTAAAGGCAGGATCAAACAGCAATGAGGGACAGGCTGGCCAGACTATGGACGGGTTTAGAGGGTATCCTGACAACGATATGGAGGCAGCGGTCCGGGCGCGTACTGCTGGCCCTGGCCGGTGCGCTGCTGCTGGCAGCGGTCGGTGTGGGCGTCGGTCTCTTTGTTGAGGGACACACGGCGGCCCGCAGCGCGCAGCAGCTGCTTGAGCGGTATGAGCGCGGGGCAGATACAGAAACGTCGCTGCCTCCGGAGTCCGACCAAAGCGGAGAAGATACCGGCGCGGCAGACCAATCACCCGAATTTGTAGAAGGGTATGATGTCATTGGCGTTTTGAGCATTCAAAAAATCGGGCAGGAGCTGCCTGTGATTTCGCGGACCAGCGATGAGGCGCTCAAAGTATCGGTGTGCTGGTTTGCGGGGAGCCTGCCGGGCGAGGCAGGCAACATGGTGATTACGGGGCATGACTACGCCAGCGGCGCGCATTTTGGCAGGCTGTCTGAGCTGAAAGCGGGTGATGCCGTGACGCTGACCACGGGCAACAGCTTTTATGCTTATGAGGTGTACGAGACTGAGGTGATAAGGCCGGATCAGCCCGAAAAGCTGAACGATTATGAGGAAGACACGGCGCTGACACTTCTGACCTGCACCAGTCACGGCAACCGTCGACTGGTGGTACGTTGCAGGCTGATCTCATAACGGATATATAAAAAAAGACCGCTCGTAGGGGCGGCCTTGTTTTTTGACCTGTTGATCGTGGTTAAAGCCCCAGCAGCCCCAGCAGCGGCAGCAGACCGATGGGCGCGAAAAGCGACAGCGCCATATCGCCCGTTTTTACCTTCTTGAGCCCCAGCAGATTGACGGCAATGCCGAACAGTATAATGCCGCCTACCGCGGAAATTTCATTGACCACCATGTTATCGAGCCCGCCCGCAAAAAGTGAAAAGCCCAGCGTGAGCAGCCCCTGATAGATCAATACCGAAAACGCGGAGAACAGCACGCCCACGCCCATTGTGGATGCGAGGAACACCGCCGTGACGCCGTCCATGATGGACTTGGTAAGCAGTATGCTGTGGTCTTTCGACAGCGCGCTGGAGAGGCATCCCATGATGGCCATGGAACCGACGCAATATAGTATCGACGCGCCCGCGAAGCCCTCCGCGAATGAGCCGCTTGCCTGCTTTAACCTGCTTTGCAGCCGCCCGCCCAGCCGCTCAAGCTTATCATCGATGCGTATCAGTGTGCCCAGCAGCGTGCCGACGATCAGGCTTAATATCATCACCAGCAGGTTCTGCGTCTTGATGGCGTAGCTGGCGCCCACGCCCACGACGCCCAGCGCGATCACGTCGGTCAGCGCCTTCTGATATCTGGATTTGAGCTTGTTCTTGAAGAACAGCCCGACCGCACTGCCGACGATCACGGCAAAAAAATTAACGATAACCCCAATGAACATACATGGATACCCTTTTCTTAATATCACAGCAATAAAAACATACTAACGGGAAAACGGCGAATTATCAAGCATTCTTATTGCTTACGCGTGTGAATATGGCGAAAAGAGAAGTTATTGCTTAGGTCAGTTCAAACACCGGCATAGAGACTTCAGTCATCTTTTCTCCCCGAAAGGCACGTTCCAGCACAATGATAATGCGGTAAACGCCGGGTTCGCGGGCGTATTCGGGCAGCGTGACCGTCAGTACACCGCTTTCGTGTTCATCCAGTTTTAAAATATCGTCCAAGGATCCGACACCGCAGCCAATCCTGTCATCGCCGTCTTTCAGTTCGATCAGTGGGTCAGTTTCAGCCAGCGAAACGAGGCCCTCGGAAGGGTTTTCGATTATCAGTGTCAGTTGCCCGACATCGGCAGAGAGCAAAGGCGGGTTGACTTTGGCGAGAGCACCTGCTGCCAGCGTAAACGTGGCATACGCCCATGTGTCTGCATCGCCGCCCGGCTCGAAAGAGACATCGAGGCCGACACGGTATTTGCCTTGGCCCACGCCCTCAAACATATCAGGCATCAAAAATATCCGTGTGCCGTCTATAATCTCTTGCGGTGTGCCGCTAAAGCCTTCGATGAATCGAAGCGGATGCCATGTGCCGTCGGCCAGTTTCTCGAGCACCGGTGCATGTGCGCCCCACGCGGTCACGTCTTCCGGCAGATGGAGGGTCACGGGAATTTCTTCGATACTCGCAGGATAACACTCATGCGGGACTGTGATGCCATAATTCTGTATAAGCACGGGTGTGGTTTGAGCGGGAACTTGCGCGGCGACGGGTGGCGTGTCAGTCTGGTCGGGAACGGGTGAACAGCCGACCAGCAGGCAAGCAGTGCATACCGTGAGCGCTAAGCACCGGAGGGACAATGTCATAGCGGGGTCTCCTTGCTGGGTGTGTTTGAATGTGA
>CAZNVX010000149.1:0-239 GCA_964576225.1 uncultured Christensenellaceae bacterium | reverse complement strand
TTCCGCGGCGGCAAAGTGAGGAGTCGTGGATGCGCAGCCAAAGAAAAGGTTTCCTTTGCGGGGCTCGAAAAGCTACTTGGTTTCGAGCACCGCCGCCACGATGGGGCCGATATTCTTTTTGTCTGTGAAATCGAGCGGGGTGTCGTATGCGGCCAGCATGCCGCGCTCGTCGGCTGTGGGGTTTGTTCGTCGTCTGAGCCTGGCTCTGAGCAGCGACATAAGCAGTCTGTCCGTCAAAG
>CAZNVX010000148.1:0-7177 GCA_964576225.1 uncultured Christensenellaceae bacterium | reverse complement strand
GCTGATCATTGATGAAATGCGCGGGATACGCTTAAGCGTTGTCAGCGCAGGCAAGTGCAGCATCAAGGATGCGCGCAAGCCGGTACCCACGTTGGTTGGGCAACTTGTCAAAAAGCCGAGGTTCTCATCAAATGCATAGGTGACATCATCAGAGAGCATTTTATCCAGTCTGTCCACCGTGTCATAGGTTTTAAACAGGGACAGCCCGGGGCCAAAGCCCTGCAGCCGGTAATGGTCCTCTTCCAGTATCATCAGGCTAACGGACTCATCTGTATTCAATATCAGCCCGCCGTGCCGGCTGCGCGCCAGCTCGTTGCTGATCACATGGCCTTCTATGAGCGCCCGTTTTTTCAGCTCCGGCAGATCTGAGAGCCGTTCATATAAAAACACGGGGGATTTGAGCAGGCACTGCTTAGCGCTGATGTGCACTTTCTCAATATCGTCCGGCTCTGTGATGCAGGCGGAAAAAGGTACGTCCGCCAGGTTCCGCGCCAGACGGATACGTGTTGAAACAACCACATCACATTCAGGCGCATTATCTTCCAGCCATCCAAGCATGTCAGTCCCCCTCCGTTTCCATCAGTGCGATTTCATCACGCAGGCGCGCGGCTTCTTCGAAATTCTCCACGCAAATCGCTTCGCGCAATTCCTTTTTGAGCTGTTCACGCCGCTGCTGCGCTTCACTGACTGCCGCTTCCCGGCCCGGCTCAACGATCACCCGCTCGCCCGGGCGCTTGCCCGTATGCTGGGTGTTCATGTGCACACTCTTGAGTATGGGAATTATGCTTGATTCAAACGTCCCATAGCATCGGGCGCAGCCCAAACGCCCGTCCTTTTTGAAGCTGGCCAGCGTGGTGCCGCACCCGTCACAAAGCACATTCGTCGCTTCTTCCTCGTCATAAAATGCACTTAAAAAGTCGTTAAAGGAAAACCAAGGAACCACAACCGTTCCCTTCTTTTTTGCGGCGCACGGGCTGCATAAATGCACAGCCTTCACCTGTCCGTTGACAAGTGTCGTCATATGCACAGTGGCCGGGTTTTTCAGACAGTTGTCACAAAGCATTTACTCCGCCTCCTTGCTCAGCAGCACAATCAACATTTGTTTCAATATGCCTGCCCGCATATTATCCTTCAGCATCGCGGGAATATTCAGAGCCTTGTCCGACACGGCGGCGCGCATCAACGCCCCCTCGCGTTTGGTGACCGCATTGCTATCCACCAGCCGGCAGATCACATCCTGCGCATCCCGTTCGGATATCTGTTCTCCGATGCGAGATGTCACCAGTCTGAACAGATGCTCGGAGGTATCCACACTCAGACGCAGCACGCGAATGTATCCGCCGCCGCCGCGGCGGCTTTCAATAATGTATCCCTTATCAGGCGTAAAACGCGTGGCCAGCACATAATTGATTTGCGACGGCGCGCAATTAAAATGCTGCGCCAGTTCATTGCGCTGCAATTCGATCTTGCCTTCGTATTCACTCATCAGTTCTTTGATGAACTGCTCGATCGTGTCGCTCAACACCGACATTGCCGCATCTCTCCTTTGACTATCTTTGACCTTTAGTTATATTATACACGATTTGCGGCAGAATGCAATGGTTATTATAGAAGTTTGATGGAAATGCGTGCTTCTTTGGTTATTGGATGATTTCCTCATAAACATCATTGAGGCGCTGCGCCAGATAATTCTTTGCACCGGCAAATATAGCTTTTGCGCATTTTGCCTGATACTCCTCCGTCTGCAGAAGGCGTTCTTCCTTCTCATTGGAAATAAACCCGCATTCCACAAGTACGCACGGGCAGTCTCCCGCTCGCAGTATATAATAACTCTCGGGTTTGAATGTGCGCGGGCGGGCAGGTTCCAGCGCGGCGTTAAGCTCGATCTGAATCATCTCAGCCAGCTTTTTTCCTTCTTCCGATTTTTCATAATAAAATGCCATGGGTCCGGCTACCGATTGGTCCTGAAATTTGTTCATATGAACAGAAATCACTATATCCGCGTCTGACTCGCTGATGATGCTGCGCCGCTTTTGCATGTCAGCGTCCTTGTTTCCCCCCAACGCCTGATCGTCTTCCCGCGTCATGATCACGGTTATGCCTTCATGCTCAAACAGTGTTTTTAGCTTTATGGATACAGCCAGGTTGAGTTCGTCTTCACGCACCTTGGTGATGCGGCCGACTGCGCCGCTGTCAAAACCACCGTGGCCTGCATCAATCACGACCACCGTCTTGGTTTCCCGCATCACCGGTCGGGCATCACGCAGCAAAATCACCAGCACACCCGCAGCGATTGCCACAATAAAAAAACAGACGATAAAGCGAAAGGTATGCTTCATTTTTAACCTCCCCGGCGCTATATCATCTATATGATTCAATTCAGATCACTATGATGCTGCGTGAGCTAAAACAACTGCCTGGACGGGTTCGCATTGAGTCGCAGCGGCTCTGTGGACGGCTTTGCAAAGCTTGCCGCGCAGCCGATCATCGCCGCATTGTCCGTGCAGTATCGCAAGTCGGGCAGATATAATGTGATATCTGTTGTCTCCGCGCGCGCCGCGAGCACCTGCCTGAGCACACCATTGGCGGAAACGCCGCCGGCAATGCCGATTTGACGTATTCCTTCACGCGCGGCAGCTTCAAAGGTGTTGTCTAGTAAAAAGGACACGGCCTCCGCCTGGAAACTCGCCGCTATATCCGCCTTGTTGTATGTCTCGTTTTTTTGATCCATACGGTGCATGTGGTTCACAACGGCTGTTTTTAAACCGCTGAATGAAAAGTCCAGATGCGTTTCGCCTTTAAAGCCACGCGGATATCTGTAGACCGGCATTCCTTGCCGGGCCAGCTGCTCAAGCCGGGGGCCTCCCGGATATCCAAGACCCAAAGCGCGCGCGGTCTTGTCAAACGCTTCGCCCACCGCATCGTCACGCGTTTTGCCCACCAGACGGTACCTTCCGTAATCCTCCACGATCACGATATGCGAATGTCCGCCAGATACGACCAGACACAAAAACGGCGGAGTCAGCGATTCATGCGTCAGATAGAGCGAGCAGATATGCCCTTCGATGTGATGAACCGGTATCAACGGAAGCTGAAGGTAATAGGCCAGCGCCTTCGCGTAGGACACGCCCACGAGCAGCGCGCCCACGAGGCCCGGACCGTCTGTCACCGCAATGGCGCTCAAATCGGAGAAACGGATGCCTGCGGTATGGAGCGCTTCGTCAACGATATATGGCAGCTTGACGATGTGGTTGCGCGAAGCAATTTCCGGCACGACACCGCCATATTTTTCATGCTCTTTTTGCGTATAGACCGCGTTGCTGAGCACCCGGCGCCCCTGTGTGACCGCAGCGGCCGTCTCATCGCACGAGGTTTCGATCGCAAGTATCAATCCGTCCATACCATCAGGCCTCTTTATCGGCCCGTTCCCGCCGTTTTATCCATGCCAGCCCGATGGCTGCCGCTATATTGAGCGCCACAAATATGGAAATAAAACGCACAATAATGCGCGCCACCAGATTGGAGAAGAATTGTTCGGGAACCATTTGGATCAGCACATCCGTATTCGGATCCAGCAGCCACAAATCATTATCAAAGAACACATGATGAAACGAGGTCCAGAAGGCGGAAAAATCGATGGCTGCGTAAAGGCCGATCGCCGCCACGACAACCACAAACCCGCCGGATACACACAGGAACGATTTGCCGAGAATGCGGGCTGTCCGTTTTTTCCCTATCAAGAATGACAGGGCTATCAACAGGGCTGCACCTGCCAGCGCGAATGTGCGGAAACCTCGGGCTCTTAAGTACAGCACCTTAACATCGACCATATGATCTTTCTCGCGCTGCCCGAAAACCTCCTGTAGCTGCCCGTTTATTTCTGCCTGCATATTCAGATTGTCTTCGGCACCCGTCGTATAATCGAGCAGTTTGCGGGTTACTCTTGTCAGGTCATCATCGCTGATGCCAATATTTCTCGCCGTATCCAGTTTGTCATATTCGCTCTGAAAAAACCCCGCATTAACTGCAAACATCTCTATGCTTGCGATTAACAGCCCAACGATAAGCAGTATGCTGCCCAGCACTGCGCAGAGTCTTGTCCAGTTTTTTCTGTTTGTGCTCACATTATTTCTCCTTGGTAAGCCTTTTCAAGTCCTATATAAATATGAGGCTGTCCGGGTTAGGGCACAGCCTCTGTATGCTATTGTTTCTGTTCCAGGGCAGCATATTCGCGCTCTGTCAAGAGGCCTGCAATATCCCCTTCTCGGGTGTCCAGTTTGAACAACCAGGTGTCAAACGGCTGCCGGCTGATGCTGTCCGGATCGTCGAACACAGCGTCATTCACAGCGGTAACACAGCCGCCCACCGGCGCATGCACCTCCGCAACTGCCTTGGCCATCTCCACTGTCGCGCATACGGCTCCCTTCTCCACAAGGCTTCCGATTTGCGGCAGCTCTATAAAGACAACGTCACCCGACAAGCTTTTTCCCGTCAGACCAATGACCGCATGCCGGCCTTCAAGCGCGACCCACTCATGCTGCGGTGTAAAGAGCACTTTGACCACGCATCTCCCTCCCCTGTGCGATCATTATTTACACAGTATATCGTATGCGTGGCACGCAGCGGCTGATTATGACTTCTTGAGGTATTGCTTGAAGCGCTTCCTGAAAAGGACAACATAGACAACGATGGCCGGTATAATCAGCACCAGGCTTATCATAAAAGGCAGCTGCTCTAATAAAAAGCCTTGGGTGCTTTCAAGATCAACGATCTGATTCCAAAAGTAGTCGAGTCCGCCCGTCACGGTTGCCACCGGGCCAATATACCAGCAGAATTTGCGCAGCATTTTGTTGGCATCCGCTTTCATCGCTTTCGGGTAATCGTTATTGAACACCGGCCCTTTCCCTGTAAAGGCAGCGTACAACGTAAACAAGCCGACCAGCACCATAAATAACGACATCATACCATTCAAGTTATCCATTAAACCTATTTACTCCCTTTTATCGTTTGTTAACCTTGACACCCTCCGGCGTATCCTTAACCTCGTATCCAAGCGCTGCGATCTGAACGCGCAGCGCGTCTGCCGCTGCGTAATCCTTCGCGGCTCGAGCCGTTTGGCGCTGCTGCACCAATTCCATCACGTCGCCCGGCACCGCTTCATCTGCCGGAACTAGCCCCAGTACATCCAGCACTTTATCCAGCGCCGCAAGCGCTTCCTGGGCGCTCTTTTTATCCCCGCCCGTCTCAAACGCCAGATTGATGTCACGGATATACTCAAATATCGCCCCTATCGCTTCTGCGGTGTTCAGATCGTCGTCCATCGCCCGTCTGAAGCGCTCCTCAAGCGCACAGGCATCATTTTGTATATCCACTGATTTTGTTCCGTTTGACGCTGTGATGTGTTTTAGATGATCACGACAGTTTTTGATGCGTGACATGGCGGCAGCTGCCTGCAGTATCAGCTCTTCAGAGAAATTGATCGGATTACGATAGTGAGCAGACAGCATAAAAAGACGCACAACCATCAAGTCATATTTTTGTGCGATCTCGCGAACTGTAAAGAAATTGCCCTTGGATTTGGACATTTTCTCATTGTTCACATTGATGTAGCCGTTATGCATCCAATAGCGTGCGAAAGGCTTGCCCGTTGCCGCCTCAGACTGGGCGATCTCATTTTCATGATGCGGAAAAATCAAATCCTGCCCGCCTCCGTGAATATCGATCGTCTCACCAAGATAACGCATGCTCATTGCGCTGCATTCTATATGCCAGCCGGGGCGGCCTTTTCCCCACGGGCTGTCCCAGCTGTCTTCTCCGGGCTTGGCCGCCTTCCACAAAGCAAAATCCTCCGGGCTGCGCTTGGCTTCGGTCACATCGATACGCGCGCCGGCTTTTAAGTCGTCCAATGACTGCCCGGACAGCTTCCCATATTCAGGGAAGCTGGACACATCGAAATAAACGTCTCCTTCAATCACGTAAGCATGCCCGGTGTCTATCAACATGCTAATAAGCGTCACGATTTCACAAATATGCTCCGTCGCTTTGGGATGAACGCTGGCCGGAAGAATACCAAGCCCTTGCGCATCCGTAAAGTATTCGGATATATACCGTTCGCCCAACGCCTTGAGCGATACTTTCTCCGCATTCGCCCTGGCAATCATTTTGTCGTCAACGTCCGTGAAGTTCTGAACAAACGTGACCTCAAAGCCTGTATACTCCAGATAACGGCGCAGTGTATCGAATATGATAAAAGGCCGGGCGTTCCCGATATGAAAAAAGTTGTATACAGTGGGGCCGCAAGCATAAATTCTGGCCCGCCCCGCTTCCAGCGGAACAAATTCTTCTTTTCTGCGCGTCAATGTATTAAAAAGCTTCAAATAAATCTCCCTAACCCATAAGCAATATCGGCTCATTATAATATATGCGCATACTTCCGTCAATTGACATCACTCCTCCGGACATGTTGAGTTGTGCCGCTTGGATAGATACATCAAAGTTTGTATGCTGTTAGTTCAGACGCTTACAATTCTACCACTCTTCACAGAAGCTGTACAGACCCGCCCGGGTATTGATCAAACAAAAAGTGCAGCGAGGCTTGATTTAAACATCCAAAGCTTGAAAAAGCCCGCTGCAGTGCCAGCGGGCTTTCTTTTTTCTTGAGGTGATATTTAAAAATCCTTCTTAACCCGCTTGCGCCGAAGAAACGGCGGAATATCAAGCTCATTACCAGAATCAGCAAAGCTGCCGACAGCGGGGCTTTTTCTCTCCGGCCTCACGGGTATAAAATCATCGTCGTCCAAGCTTTCCGGCATGCGTATCTCTTCTCTTACCGAAGTCGCTTTTGGCTTGCGGACGCTGCCAAAACCGGTCGCAATTACCGTGATGCGCACCTCATCTTCAAGACTGTCGTCTGTGTCGGCACCAAAGAATATATTGGCTTCCGGATCAGCCGCCTGACGGATCAGATTGGCAGCCTCTTCGATTTCGAGCAGGCTCATCGTTGGGTCTCCCGTCACGTTGTAGAGTATGCCGCGCGCGCCTTCGATGCTCGTCTCAAGCAGCGGGCTCTGTATCGCCTGCTTGGCCGCATCCATCGTTTTGTTGTCGCCGTATCCGACGCCGATGCCCATGTGCGCCACGCCTCTTTCCATCATCACAGTGCGCACATCCGCAAAGT
>CAZNVX010000147.1:0-7280 GCA_964576225.1 uncultured Christensenellaceae bacterium | reverse complement strand
GGCCAGACCGAT
Organism: uncultured Christensenellaceae bacterium; assembly: GCA_964576225.1. Taxonomy (GTDB): domain Bacteria; phylum Bacillota; class Clostridia; order Christensenellales; family SZUA-584; genus SZUA-584. The sequence goes on along the minus strand of CAZNVX010000147.1, from coordinate 7,268 downwards.
GTATTTGAGCTCGCCGATCAGCGCTTCGTGAACGCTTTGCAGCATCACCACGAACACGGGCTTCGCGTCCCGCCCGCCGTCAAGCTCCTCAAAATAGGCCGTGTCCGCATAGTCGGCACGTATTTTCTCGTATTTGCCTATGTTTTCGGCGGGGATGGTGCCGAGCAGGCTCAACGTGTAACGCCCGCTGCCCACGCTGTCCATCGGCGCGTCGAAATGCTCATACGGCAGAAGCGAGACGATGCGGTTTTTCAGCCGCTGCCGGCGGGCTTTGAGCGCGTTCAGATCGTCGGAAAACTGTCTGACTTTACCGATCAGCGCGTCCGCTTCCGCAAACCGCTCCGGCATGTTTTCCAGCTCGGCGCGGGTGATGGGCGGCTTGGGCGTCAAAAAGGATTGTTTGCTCTCGTCGTAAGGGCGCAGGATCTCCAAGGCTTCACGCACGTCGGAAAGACGCGCCTCGAGACGCGCAAGCGATTCGGGCGCGCCGGCCAGCGCCAAATCGCCGGCGTGGGAGGTTATGACCTCGACCGCGCCGAGCTGCTGGAGTTTTTTTAACAGCGGTTGTCTGCTGTCCGCATGAGCGATCAGCGTGACCCTTTGCATTTCCTGTATCGCCATGCTGCCTAAAGTATCCTCTCCACACAAACCTGGGCGGCACGGTCAAGACGCTGCTCCGCAGCGGCTTTGAGCGCGTCACAGTCGGCCAGGCGTTTTTTTTGCTGCTTGTCCATCAAGGCCTTGTCGGACGCTTTGGCCGCGTCCACCCGCTCGATGCCGGTGCGCCGCGCTGCCGTGAGCTCCGTGTGCGTGATCTCGGCATTTTCCTGCTCGGCCAGCTTTAACGCATCCTTGGCCGTCAGAGCCGCCACGCGCCTGATTTCCAGCGCCTGTTCCTCGGCTGCCTTGATTTGGTTTAATACATCCAGTGCCATGTTTTGTTCTCCTGTTACTTGGTGCCGAAAAGACGGTCGCCCGCGTCACCGAGACCGGGGACGATGTAGCCGTGGTCGTTGAGCTTTTCGTCGACCGCCGCCACAAATATATCGACGTCATCATGGGCTTTGCGAACCGCTTCGATGCCCTCCGGCGCGGCGATCAGGCAGACCAGCTTGATGTTGGCCACGCCGTGGTCCTTCAAAAGCTGTATCGCGCCGTTGGCGCTGCCGCCGGTGGCGAGCATCGGGTCGAGCACGATCAGGTCGCGCTCGGCCGCGTCCGTGGGCAGCTTGCAGTAGTATTCCACCGGCTGGAGCGTATCGGGATCCCGGTAGAGGCCGATGTGCCCCACCTTGGCGGCGGGAACGAGAGAGAGTATGCCGTCTACCATACCGAGCCCGGCGCGCAGTATCGGCACGATGCCGATCGTTTTTCCGGATATCACCTTGGTTTTTGCCTTGTCGACAGGCGTTTCGATCTCAACCTCCTTGAGAGGAAGATCCCGCGTGACCTCGTAGGCCATCAGCATGGCGATCTCCTCCACCAGCGAGCGAAAGTCCCGCGTGCCTGTGGATTTGTCCCGTATCAGAGAGATTTTGTGCTGGATCAGCGGGTGATCTGTGACGACAAGTCTGCCCATTTTATGCCTCCGTAATATATTAAGCGAATCGAACGTTACCGTTTCTCCAGGTTCATGGCTTTGCTGATGCGATCCACATGCCGCTGATCGCGGGAAAACGCGGTGCTTAAAAAAGCATCGACGATTTCGAGCGCGTGCCCCGCGCCCGTGACGCGGCCGCCCAGCGCCATCACGTTGGTATCGTTATGAGCGCGCGTGGCTTTGGCTGAAAACACGTCGCCCAGCAGTGCGCAGCGTATGCCGTGTATTTTGTTGGCGGAAATGGACATGCCGATGCCTGTGCCGCAGATGAGTATCCCGTAATCCGCCCGGCCCGAGAGCACCGCCTCACATACCGGCACGGCATAGTCGGGATAATCGCACGCGACGCAGTCGTAAGCGCCGAAGTCGCAGATGCTTTTGCCCTGCTGCGTAAGATGATCGATGATCACGGTCTTGAGCTCGAAGCCGCCATGATCACAACCGATTGCGATTGTCATGATGTTGAACCTGCCCCTACTGCGGCCTGCGCCATGAATGAAAACACGCCGGCCCATAATCCACTAAGAAGCATACCAAACTAAACCAAAGAAATCAACCCAAAGAATACCTCAAACCCAAGTAAGATTCTGCCTGATCCAAAACCGCTCTTTTGATTTTTAAGCAACGGTACCGGAAAAACAGATACCGCTTTACATTTGTTTGGTCTGTGCTTATACTATAAACTGTTATTTATAGGGCGAAACAATTATATCTATAAGGAACGGGAGCCAAGGCTTTGAACAGTGTGTATGACATTGTGGTCAAAATCGGGTCGATGGCACTGATCCGTCATGAGGACGGCGACATCGACTACAATATATTCTCGCGGCTTTCCGGCTCACTGCGTCCCGGCATGCTGCTGATCAGCTCGGGCGCAACGGAGATCGGGCGCATTGATTATTTAAAGCGCGCCGGACAGGAGCTGACGGGCGATGTGGAGGACGTGAAGACGGATTATTCGGCGCAGGGGCAGTCGATACTGATGGAGAACTACCGCCGGTTCGTGAGCCCGGCCTATTCGGTGCGGCAGGTGCTGGTGGAGCACAGTCATTTCAACGACACGGAAAAGCGCGAGCATATCTATAAGCTGCTGATGCGCGCGCCGTCTCAGAACGCGATCCCCATCATCAACTACAACGACCCTGTTTCCAGCGAAGAGAACCGCAAAATGGAGATGCAAAGAATAGGCAGCAACGGGCAGGACGTGGTGGAGTGCGTGGACAACGACGAGACCGCGGCGGTGGTGGCCATGCTGGTGAAGGCGGGCACGCTGGTGATACTGACATCGGTGGACGGTATTTATCAGGACAGCGCCGACCCCAAAACGCTGATCCGCGAGATTTGCGGCCGCACGCCGGAGGCGCTGGAGCAAAACGTGGCGAAGGCGATTGCCTGCTGCAACGGCGCGTCACGCACGGGCGCGGGCGGCGCGGCGGCCAAGCTCAAGTATTCGCTGGGCCCGGCCAAGGCCGGCACGCATGTGTACATATCGCACGCGGGCAACCGGATTGCCGACATCATTTCGGGCAAGGCGGTCAGCACGCATATTTACGTGAAACAACCTTAAGGCTTTTTGGAACATCCCTTGCAAAGCCGCCTGACTGCCGGAGGCGCGATGGCCGCACGCGCATATCCGGCGTGTTCTTTTAACCCGCGGCGTGATAGAATACTGACGTGATGAACGGCAAACAGCAACGGTATACATATCATTTTTTTGTGGCGGCGGCTATCATGCTCTGCGCCTATATCGCGCTGTACCGCGTGATGGATCAGAGCCTGCTCTCACACAGCGACTACGACTCATACACGCGCCAGGCGCAAAGCTGGTGGCAGGGGCAGACGTTTCTGCCGGAAAATGTGACGTGGCTGGAGCTGGCTGAGTTTAACGGGCGCTATTATGTGAGCTTTCCGCCTTTCCCTTCCGTGGTGCAGTTTGTGCTCTATCCTTTTTACGGGCTGAATACGCCGGACAATCTGGTCAATACGTTGTTTGGATTCGGCGCGTTTGTGTTGATTTACCGTTTTTTGATGCGCCGGAACATGGGCGGGCTAAGCGCGTCGCTGATTGCGCTGCTGATGACGCTGGGCTCGAACCTGTTCTATCTGTCGCTGACGGGCTGGGTGTGGTTTGCGGCGCAGACGCAAAGCTTTTTCTTCTCGGTGCTGGCCGTGCGGCTGATGGACAGCCGCAGGCGGGCGGCCTGGGCGGGCGCCTTTTTGAGCCTGGGGGTTGCGTTTGCGTGCCGGCCGTTTCAGATCGTGTACGCGCCGCTGCTGCTCTATGAGCTGTACAAAAAGCTGGACACCGGGCGCGGCGTTATAAGAACACTTGTTCGATGTGTGCCGTATGGGCTGCCGCTGGTGCTGGCGGGCGCGCTGGCGGGCGCGTATAACATGGCGCGGTTTGGCAGCATCATCGAATTCGGGCACAATTATCTGCCCGAGTTTGCATATGAGCCGCAGTTCTCGCTGGCATATGTCCCGGGAAATTTTCTGGAGATACTCAAGCTGCCCGGCACGGAGGAGACGTTCTGGCCGAGGTTCAACGGCACGTTGTTTTTTCTGGTCAACCCGGCGTTTGTGCTGGCGGCGGTGAGCCTGATACGCGGGCGGTTCGGCGCGACAAAGCTGATCTATCTGCTGTGCCTGGCGGTACACCTTGTGCTGACACTGGCGCACCGGACGATGGGCGGCTGGCAGTTCGGCAGCCGGTATCTTGTGGACATGCTGCCGTTTATGCTGGTGGTTCTGGCGGACGATGACGCATATCAGCCTGCCTCGGCACCGAAAACAGCAATTCTGCCTGCCGTGCTGGCGGCTGTGGGCATCGCGGTGAACGTGTGGGGCGCGGTGTGGTTTTACTCGATGGTATGAAGGAGACGGAATGGTTTTAAGCAGCCTGACACTGAAAAACTACCGCAGCTACGCCAGCCTGGCCGTCAGGTTTGAGGGCGGCATCAACATACTCAAAGGGCGCAACGCGGCGGGCAAGACCAATATACTTGAAGCCATCGGCATACTAAGCTACGGCAAACCGTTTCGCACGCAACGGGAAGCGGAGTGCATCAGGGACGGCAGCGAGACGGCGTATATAAGGGGCGGCATTGAAAAGAAACAGGGGCGGCTGCAGATCGAAGCGCTGCTGTCGGTGCTGGAGAAGAAGAGCCTGAAGGTGAACGGAGAGCCAGTGCGGCGCATGGGCGAGCTGCTGGGGAACTTTAACGCGGTGGTTTTCTCCCCCGAGGACTTAAAGGTGCTCAGGGAATCGCCGTCGCACAGGCGGCGGTTTGTGGATATGGAGATTTCCAAGCTGCACCCGGCCTACTTCTACGAGCTGCAGGAGTACGGCAAGGCGCTGGCGCAGAAGAATGCGCTCTTAAAATCAAAAATGCCCGAAAATCAGCTGAAAAAGCTGGTGTCGATATACAACGAGCAATTGGCTGCGCACGGCGAAAAGATCATCAGGGCGCGGCAGGCGTTTTTGGGGCGGCTGGACGGGACGGGGCGCGGTGTTCACAAGGAGCTGTCGGGCGGCGAGGCGCTGGAGCTGCGGTACCGGTGCAGCGTAACGGGATCGGACATCCGGCAGGCGCTGTTTGATAAGATGGACAAGTCGCTGCCCTCTGAGATTGAGCAGGGTTTTTGCTTATACGGGCCGCACCGCGAGGACTTTTCTGTGTTGCTGGGCGGCGCGGAGGTGAAGGCGTACGCGTCTCAGGGGCAGCTGAGAACCGCGATGCTGTCGCTAAAACTCGCGACCTTCGACATTGCGCGGGCGGATTTTGGCGAAAGCCCGGTGCTGCTGCTGGACGATGTGTTCTCGGAGCTGGACGAGGCGCGGCAGGCGGCGCTGCTGACCCGCATCAAGGGGGCGCAGTGCTTTATCACCACGGCGGTGCCGGTGAAGAACGCAGGCGGCGCGGTGTATACCGTGGCAGACGGCGCGGCGTGGGCGACATAATCGGGAAGCAACACGGGATGGAGGCAGGAGAATTCTTGAATGAAGAACAGAGACGATAGGGAGCAGACAACCTTGGAGAGCCTTAATAAACCGGAGCAAGCAGCACAGAACAACGCACTAAAAACGCAAAACAACAAAAAAGTGAAAAGGATCGTTTTGTTTGCAGTTTTGGGCGTGGTGGCGGCGTTAATAACAGTGGCCGGCATCAATATCTATACGGCGTTAAAACAACCGGAAAGCCTGTTTACCGGTGTGGCTTCCGGGCAGGCCCGGCAACCAATCGGCAACGATGCGGCTTTGCCAAACCAGGAGCCGGACGCTGAGCCGAAAATAGTCAACATATTGCTTTTGGGTATTGATCAGGATTATAAGCCATATGCGCACGGCGGCGGCGATTATCATACCGACTCTATCATTGTGCTGGCCGTAAATTTCAGTGAAAATTGCGTGGATATGATTTCTCTGCCGCGCGACACCTTTACCCATGTGCCGGGCATAAGAGGCATTTATAAACTGAACGCTGCGATTAATTGCGGCGGCGGGAAAACCGAGGACGGCTTTGACAAAGTGCGCGAGGCGGCGTCTTGGCTGCTGGGCGGTATCAGCATCGATTATTACTATGCGTTTGAGCTGGACGCCGTGGCGCAAATCGGCGATATGATTGGCGGGGTGGAATTTGATGTGGATATGGCGTACAGGGGCACCAGCGGAACCTACTATAAAAAAGGACTGCAGCACCTTGACGGCACGGGGATTTACGACTATATGCGGGCCCGCAAGAATGCGACGGGTGAATCCGGCGACAAAGGGCGCATGAATCGGGGAAGGGCCATGCTGAAGGCTATTTTCCAGAAGCTGAAAGCGGAAGGAACGCTGTTGCAGATTCCGGAGCTGGTCAGCGCTTTGGAGCAAGGCACATATACGAATCTGACGCTTGCCCAATCCATTGCGCTGGCGAACTATGCTTACGAAAACATAGATATTGAAAACATAGGCAGTGAGACCATGTCGGGACAGACTCATTTGGCGCTGGAGTGGGGTTTTTTATTTGTTGACCAGGAGAAGCGCACGGAGCTGATAAAAAAGGTGTATGGCATTGACGTGCCGCACCTGCAATATGTTTCCTACGAATATGCCAACTGGCTGGGTGAGCATGGTTTTACGACAATTCGCTATATGACGACAGCCGATGAGGTGATGCAGTATATTGAAGCGGGGGGCGTTGATGCATTGGACGCCGCCCAGCGGGAAAGCTATGATGCGATGAAAAATGCGTATCGGCAAACCCAGTCGGCTTACGGCACCGCGGCGCTGACGCTGGACACCCAGGATAACAGCGCCATGGAGACGCAAAGGGAAGCGCTTCGCGCATACACGGAAGAGCTGGCCGCGTCAATCGGCTATCCGGGCAAGCTGACCTGGCACGTCAAATCAGACTGGTATAATGATCCTTGTATCAACGAAGTGAAGGTGAATTTTCACTAATAAGCAGCCTGGCCGACAGCGCGTCAGACACCGGGACTCCCGCTTCTTTTCTTGAAGAAAACAAGCAAAAGAGTCAAATGCGGATCTGCTTGGTTTTATATTGGTTAAAGAAGTTAAGTTAAGATACAACAGCTACTCACAAAAAAGGTTTCAAATAACTGAAGAAATGCCGCCGGCATGACTTGTGTGAATTCTCAAGGGACAATTGTCCCTTGAGCGGAG
>CAZNVX010000146.1:0-7286 GCA_964576225.1 uncultured Christensenellaceae bacterium | reverse complement strand
AATCACCCTAACCCCGTTGTCCAGCGTCTTTAGCATGCGCCACTCCTTGTTTTCAAAGCATTTCTTCCACCTTCAGTATAGTATAACCTTTATCCAGCACAATTTGTACAACTTTTTTGAATTCCGTATGGTCGTTGTCAGCGGCCACAAACAAGAACATATCACCGCTGATCTTGCTGCTCAGTATTTCCGGCCAGTTTTCAATCTTTTTTAGCTTGGCAATGTTGATCGAGGGGCAAACCTGCAGCATGCCTGAGCTGTCCTCATAACTCATGACAGGAACGCTGAATCCGCCGCCGATATACATGCCCGTCTCCTGGCCTTGGTGCTCGGAGCAAATATAATATCCCACACCATGCCCGCGACGGCGTGCCTCCCGCACCACGTCACTGTCCTTAAGACACAGACCACAGAAGAAAAATGTGCCGCGGGCGTTCAGCTTTTCAAGCGTATCCATATAAGAGAGGATGTCGCTCGACTGATCGACAGCAATTTGAAACGCGATATTGTCCGCGCCCGTTCGTCCTTTCAGCGCCGGCCCCTGAACTGCCTGCGGCAAATTCTGCGGTCCGAACGCTGCTGCATAGACCAGCGCGATGATCATCAACAGACAAAGATTTGTAACCAGTGCTCTGATAAATTCAGGTTTTTTCATCGTATCACCACCCGAATATATATGTATTCATACCAGCCAGCTTTCATGCCGGGCCGGCAGACTTCTAAAATATATATACGTCCGGCATGCTTTGAATGACACGATAAAAAAACGGCCGCATCACACAGCCGGTTCCTCAAAGCTTATTTAGCTGGCCCGAATCAGTTGGTTTTAACCTGTGCATGGACATTATCTTCCGAATAATAGTCCGCTGCATTCTGTGCTGTTATCACATTGATGTCCAGCGCCAAGTAGGGTTCCGGCGCGTAAGACGGATTATCAATTGCCAGCCCGGCATTCTCCACCGCAATGCGCGCCAGCTGGGCCGGGCCGATAAACACCGCGGCCTCCATATTGCCCGAAGCCACCGCCGCGATCAGATCCATATCCCCTGCAAACGCCACAAGTCTCGCGTCCGATTTCGTATCTGCAATGGCACGCAGCGCTCCATAAGCCAGGTTGGCGCTGTGCGCAAAAACAAGATCGATGTCTTTCTCACCGGACAGCAGCTCGGTTTTGGCCAGCAGATAAGCCTGCTCCTCATCCTCGCCGCAGAATTGCTCGGATACCAAAGTCACTTTCTCGCTTTGTGACAGCGCTTTTGAAAAACCATCCGAAAGGAGCTGCATGATAAAACTGTCATATTGGGTTTTTAGCTCAAGACACCTGCCTTCTGTCTCACCGAACAGACTGACCGCATGCTCACCCGCCTTTTGGCCTGCCATATTATAGTCCGGTGATATCAGTGTGCTCACACGTCCATTGATCGAGTCGATGATATTGATGACGGGCACGCCTTCCGTTTCACATTCCGCCAGTACGGCTTCAAGCGAATCCACCTCCACCGGGCTGATCACCAATACTGATATGCCGGATGCCAGCATCGACTTGATGTCATTGATCTGCTGCTCAGCGGATTTCACACGCTGGAGAGTGAACACAAAGCCGTTTGCCGCACACTCCTTTTCGATATCCGCTATAAGCTGGTCAATAAACGCGCCCTCGCCTGCCAGGCTGAACCCGATCTGAACCAGATCAACTGTCTGCGCATCCCCCTCATCAATATAGGCCGTGGGCACCACAGAAGGCGTTACACCGGTATTTCCGGAAGAATCTGAGGCACAGGCGCTCAGTATAGCAACCAGCGCCAACAAAACTATGAAAAGCCTCCGTTGTTTCATGGGCACCTCCTGACACCACCGTCTGTTATTCTGCATTATAGCATGATGTCGGTTTAAATTAAAGCTTAAGCGGGAGCTATCTGTCTGTCTTTTTTAGGATATTCATCTAACGGAAGGAGAACATATTAGAGACAAATCCCCGAGGAGGACGATATGAGCAGCAGAAAAAAACAATTAGACGGCTATCTTGACGGTCTCGATCAGCTGGGGAAAGAGGCGCCGGACATTATAAGCGCCTATACCGGCATGCAGTGCGCTGTTTTCTCACCGGGCGCGCTGGATGTGAAAACCAAGCACCTGATTGGCGTTTCCATCAGCTGTGCGAATCAATGCAAGCATGTCATTGTTCACCATATCAGTGAAGCACTCAAGGCCGGCGCCCGCCGGGATGAGATCATTGAGGCCGCCTTGGTTTCTGTCGCGCTCGGCAGCGGCTCCCCTTTGGCTTACGCGGCAACTGTGCTCAAACAAGCTTTGGACGAGCTTGGCGCTATGTAGGGCTCTGACAAATGCGGAAACCGTCATCCCGCTCCGACAGACAGACTGCCCAGCGTTTCTCCAATCGGCTCTTTGATGACCATGTGAGCGATAGAATCATATGGCGTTGGTGTTTTGTTGATCAGCACCAGCGTCTTGCCCTTAAAATAGCGGAGCAGCCCGGCGGCCGGATAAACAGCCAGCGATGTTCCGCCCACGATCATCAGGTCCGCATCGGATATAGCCTTGACTGCCGCGTCCACCACGGCGTTATCCAGAGGTTCCTCATACAGCACAACATCCGGTTTGACAGTGCCGCCGCACACGCACAAAGGGATGCTCTCATTGCGCAAAATATACTCAATATCATAAAACGCGCGGCACGTTTGGCAATGGTTCCGGTGCACGGAACCGTGCAACTCCAGCACGTTTTGGCTCCCGGCCATCTGATGCAGCCCGTCTATGTTCTGAGTGATGACGGCCTTGAGCTTTCCTGTCTTCTCCAGTTCGGCCAGCTTGATATGCGCCTTGTTGGGCCGCGCGCCGGGGCTTAGCACCTTATCTCTGTAAAATGAATAAAACTCACTGGTGTGGCTGTCAAAAAAACTGCGGCTTAATATCGTTTCGGGCGGATATTTGTATTGCATGCTGTAAAGCCCGTCGGCGCTGCGAAAATCCGGTATGCCGCTCTCGGTGGACACGCCCGCGCCGCCGAAAAAAACGATGTTCCTGCTGAGCCCGATCAGCTTCTGCAGCGCCTCTGCACCCATCTTTTGTCTCCCATCAATATTCATCCCCGTATTATAGCATGCAAATGCGAAACAAACGTTCCGGTCATTCATTTGCAATAAAAAAGGCCGGATCTGAGCCGGCCAGAGAAGGTTAAGCTGTGATCTCCTTGCCCATGAATATCACCGCGAGCACGCCCGGGCCTGTATGGCAGCCGATAACGGGCCCCACATCCTGTATCTCCACAGCCTGGAACGGTACGTTGTCCTCAATCAGCTGCTTCATTCTTATAGCCGCCTCCATGTTATCGGCATGCAGCACATACGCCGTCTGGTCTTCCGGCTGTTCCACATTCTCCTGTATCACATTCAAAAAGAACTTCTGAATCTTTTTGGTTCCTTTCACCTTATCCGCCGCCACGATCTTGCCTTCATGATTAAGCTTCAGAATCGGTTTGACGTCAAGAATGGTGCCGATGGCAGCCGCAGCGCCCGAGAGCCTGCCGCCCTTTTTTAAATAATTCAGGTCATCAACCGAAAACCAGGCGTGAGCCCGATGACGGTTGGTAATGACCCAATCCCGAATTTCTTCAAGCGTTTTGCCTTGCTCTTTGAGCTTCTGCGCATACATCACAAGCTCACCCGCTCCCATCGAAATCCGCAGCGTATCCACAATCTCGATGCGTGCGTCAGGATACTCTTCAAGAACCATGTTTCTGGCCATCTGCGACAGATCGTAATGCCCGGACAATGCCGAAGAAAACGATAAGTAAAGCACGTCAACGCCGTCTTTCACAATCTCACGGAAAAAATCTGCAATATCCGCCGGCGGTCGGGTGGATGTAGACGCATCGGCGCCCTGACGGAGCTCCTGGTAGAAGGCTACAAAATCCGTCTCCCGTCCCAAATCAAATAGCCTCTCCTCGCCATTGACAGTATACGGCATCAGAAAAACAGGCATATTATGCTGATCGGCAAAAGTTAAGGGTATTTCGGTATCCGAGTCCGTGGTAATAATAAAATCGCGCATGGGAAGCCTCCTCGTTATAAAATATGAATGATGACAGTAATGACATAAGAATTGTCTATATACTATCATTTATCCGCGTTTTTTACAAGTTTCATAAAAAACGCCGTTCCTTGCTGCAACGAAGCGATGCTCAGTCGCTCGCCCGCGGCATGTATCGTACCGAGATCCTCGCTCATCGACGCAAAGGGCTGGAACCGGTAGACGTTGTCGGCAATAGCCGAATACATACGCGAATCGGTGGCGGCCACCATCAGGTAAGGGGTAACCACATGACCGGGGAAAATTTCAGCAGCAGTGCGGGCGATCACACTGTAGGCGTCGCTGTCCACGCGCGACACGGCAGACGGTTCATAGGCCTGAATGACCTCAACCTTTATATCTGTACCCACGGTTTTTTTAACGTGCCGCAGAAGCGCTTCCACCGAATCATCCGGAGAAATCCGGCAGTTGACCACAGCCTCGGCCCGCTCGGCCAGCACGTTGGGCGCACCTGAACCGGTGAGCATCGTCGGCGCAACAGTGGTGCGCACCATTGCTGAACCGGTGCCGCCGGAAGCCAGCCCCTTCAAAAGCAGCGGTTTTGTGATAAACAGGTTGGCCGCTATCACATTGAGCGGGAATTTCATGTGACCGCCCACCACAGACAGCATGGCTTTGAGCGGCTCATTGAGCGTCGGCCTCATCTTGCGCTTTTCAAGCGCAACGATGGCTTTTGCAAGCATGCCGACCGCCGTTTGTCCGGGGGGCCTTGAAGCGTGTCCGCCTGCAGATTCAGCCGTCAGCTTCAAGTCCCCATAGCCCTTTTCACAGATGCCGATGGTTGCAACCATGGCGTTGATACCCAGAGGCTTTCCATCCATAACCACACCGCCCTCATCAATCACGAAATCAAAGCGGACGCCCTTTTCCTTAAGCCTGTCCACGATGCGCTGCGCCCCCAGCTGCCCCATGCTTTCCTCATCATGGCCAAACGCAATGTAGATGTCCCTCCTGGGCACATAACCCTCCTCCAGCAAATGCTCCACACTCTCCATGATACAGGCGAGCTGCCCTTTCATATCGATGGCACCGCGCCCCCACACATATCCATCCGCGATGGCGCCTGAAAACGCTCCGTACGGCCATTTGTCCGCTGTTCGATCATCCACCGGCACCACGTCCATATGCGCCATCATCAAAAATGGCTTCTGTTCGGAGCCGCTGCCCTTCCATCTGTAGACCAAGCTGTATTCGTTCACCACTTCCTTTTCAAGAACAGCGTGCAACCGCGGATACGTCGTTTCCAGATAGTCATGAAGACCAAGAAACGCGTTTCTGTCCAAGCCGGCCATCGACACCGCTGTCACCGTCTTATAGCGGATCATTCCCGCCAAATGCGCGGCAAGCCTGTCCTTATCAAGGTTTGATATTTCGGCCGCTGCCGCGGCTTTTTTTACCGGACGCCTGAACACTGTGTTGATAGCCATCACCGCAATCAGCAGAGCCAGCAGAGCCAAAATGGCGTAAAGCATGATCATGTTGTCACTTCCTATATCATGTTTTTATTGAACATCAGCCGGGCGAGGAGCACCGCCAATACCGACATGACCGGTATCAGAATGCCTGCCACGGCATACGCAGCGGGAATCAGCAGAAAGACGATTATCATCAGCAGCGTGGGCACAATGGCAATCTTCCAGCTCTTGGAGATGAACACCACGCCAAGCGCGCCGAACAATGCCGGTATCACATAGCCGGTGGACAGGTCAAACACACTGCCAAGCAGCTCGTTTGATCTGATCCACATTGTGATGGGAATCACAAGCAGCAGACCGGCGATCAGAATAATATCCGTTACAATGGTGGACACCGCCACGGCTATGGTGGACAGCACCTCCCCTTCCTCGGTGGAAGCATCCACTCCCGCTTTTTTCAGCGCGACCTGTGCGGCCGGCACCTTCATATTCAGCAGATTGCCCGTCACGAAGGCCAGATACGTACCGCCGGAGCCCATCATGGGCGAATAATTAAACACCTCGATAAGGCCGATTGCCCAATACATCGGTATGATCGCCACGGCGCCTTTGAAAAACGAATTCCATTCGGGCATGACTCCGTAAATCAGGCAAAATATCACGGGCACGGCGATAATGATCAATATGGCGGCCGCCGTCCATATGCGGCCGATGCGGTGCGTCATCTCTTTATACTCATTTAGCAGCATGCCTTTATCCTTTTTCACCCCACGCACCTCCTATACAAACCAGCCATGGTAAGCCACCGACAACATAATGGCGCACACCATCGACACAGGCAGCGCGAAGTTCTCCAGCCACTTCGCTTTTGTGAGCTTGATGGTCAGCCCGAATAGTGCCATCAGCACGGCGCTGGTCACCAGCGTCAGCAGCTGCCCCTCTCCGTTGATGATACCGGCAGCGTTAAAGCCGGTAAATGCAGCGGCGCCTTTAGCAACAAACTGACCTCCCATCACTGCGATGATACCGATAAACAGCGCATCGATCAAAATTTTGGACCATTTGGGATCCCGCTGACCGATTCGCTCTAATTTGCGTTGGTAGCGTTTAAATCCGAAAAGATTGAACATCGGCCCGCTGATAATGCCCAGCGTCATGACCCACATAATGCCCGCGAAGATGGAAACAGACATGCCGTCTGCCGCGCTGGCCACGGCGCTGGCCGCCATTGTTTCATATGACATTGAGCCGATCACGGAAAGACGAATCCACGCAAACGGCGCGCCGATTGTGGCTGCGAGCGCGATCATCGCAAGCACAATAGGCACCGACGGCACGATGGAAAACGTGGCACTGGACACGGCGGCATCCTTCATCACCTTGTCAGACAGGCCGATCTCCCGTCCCCGCCGTACCGCACGAACAAGAAAAAAAACGGACTGCGCAAGCACATATACGGCAATGACTGCGCCGATGATATACAGATAGGCGCTTTCCATATAGTCCATACTATCACTTCCTTTGAGCAAAATCGACATGAACACCATTAATATGACAAGCTCATTATATACCTGTCGTCCAAGCCGTGGCAACAAAAGAAAGACGCCCAAGCGTCCAATCAAATAGATATTTGGAGCATAACAGGCGTTCAGGGCATCACATCCGGTATCTTGACAGTCGTTTAAACGAGGTATCAGAAAAAAGGACAACCCCTAATAATGCCCGGTAGTGCTGACTTAAAGCATGGCTTATGCGTGTTAG
>CAZNVX010000145.1:0-7336 GCA_964576225.1 uncultured Christensenellaceae bacterium | reverse complement strand
TTTCTTACCTGCCGGAAGAAGCGCAGAAGAAGCTGTATGAAATCATGAGTATGCAGCAGAGCACTCCGTCACTCTCTCAAGCACAGCATATGAAACGACTAAGCGAAGAAGAAAAGCTGGATGACGCTATGATGCTTGAAATGGTGTCGGGGGAAAAACCAAACCAAACAGAAAAGGTGAGTATCAAGCGGGATCGCTTCGAAAAGTATTTTCCGAAAGAATATACTGCAAAGCAAATTGAAGATACTATCGTGAAACTGGTGGAAGACTGGTACAGGAAGAAGCAAAGGGAACGCGAGCAGTCACGGTAAGCCAAAGGAAGAGCAAGGACGCTTGCTTTTCTGTCGCAGGCCAAAGAGCTGTAAAAAGATGTTATTTCCACCAGGGGCGAATTCTGCCCATTTAACGCTTCGAAAAAACGCGGGTTTCCCCCTCTCACACTCTCCCCCTTATACCAGCCGAGAAAATACCAGCCGGGAAAAAGATACTATTACTTTAAGCAAAGGAGAAACTTTTATGAAGAGCCAAATAACTACCCAGTCGAAATACTCACAGTATCCCGAAAATGTGAGAAGCATGATAAGAGAGCTATTTTCACGAACATTGGAGGAACACCCATATCCCCAGAATACTGACGACCAAATCATATGGATACACGACATGAATGAGGCTTTACGAGGTATTGAATCCCTGTCGGCTACTTTGACGGACTTGGATAGACAAGTGCACAATTGATCATTCTTTTCCCGGCTGGTACGCTGTTTATTGGAGTTATACAGAGGAGGTGCACATAAATGACCGAGATCACTTATACCCAGGTTGGGGACTACCTGCTGCCGGATCTCACCGTTGGCACTGAACCACAGCAGGACTACGGCAAATACGGCATGCAGCGCAAGCAGTTTTTGAAGCAGCATCGTAAAGGCACATATGCTCAGCTGATTCTGTCAAACCAGCTTAATCGGCATTTGGCGGAAGTGGATGTGCTCACGCGGGCTTTTGTTTCCCGGCTGGTAATTGAGATGACTCAGCGGCAGGGTATAAACGAAACTTTGAAGATGCATGATCAAATGGCCTGGGTCGGCGCCATGAACACGATCAAGGCAATGGCCGAGGAAGTTGCGCTTGCGAAGCATGTGTATGTGTGAGAACAACCGTCTTTCCCCTCATCATATTCCCACATCGGAAAGTCAAATATAATAAAATATAATTATATTAAAACATGATTTTATGAAAATATAACCGAGAATGGTGTTCGGCACAAACTTTTTCGGAATTCCTGTTGATGATTAGTTTAAAAATGAACATCGGATATCCCGGTGTTTTTTTGTTAGCCAGCACTGGATTTGTGTAGCCACAAACCCCGAAACAGCCCTTCCGCCATCCGGCAGAGGGCTATTTTCATGCAGTGGCAAATCCCCTGCAACCCCTAATTTGAAAGGAGCATATTAATGAGAAACAGAACTCTGCAATTGAACATCCGATTATCCGAAGACGAACACGAAAAGCTGTTGAAGAGTGTAGTAAAAAGTGGGCTAAGTACATCGGGATACGTCCGGGCGCTTATCAACGGTAACTCACCTAAAGAATGCCCGTCATTGGATTACAACGTATTAATCAATGAGCTTCAGTCTTCTATTGAGATTTGGAAAGGTATTCATACCGAAATCCGGCGCGGTGAGTTTTTCGATGAGGAAGACCGATATGAACTTGAAATTGAACTGCAATGTTTCCGTGAAATTCTACTTGAAATACAAGCAGCGGTATTGCTTCCGGAAAAAATAAATTAACATGGCAACAACAAAGATTTGGGATGTCCGTGGTTGGCTCGGGCAAGTCGTTCACTATGTCGAGAACGCATCTAAAACCGAGAACCCCGCATTTTCGAATGCGGATATTCAGGGTTTACGGGATGTCATGGACTATGCGACGCAGGATTACAAGACTGAGAAACAATACTATGTGAGCGGCATCAACTGTCTGCCAGAGATCGCACGACAGCAAATGTTGCTGACGAAGAAGCACTGGGCAAAGGAGGGCGGCATTGTCGCCTTCCATGCCTACCAATCCTTTGCGCCGGGCGAAGTATCGCCAGAGCTGGCACACGAGATCGGCTTGAAATTGGCGCAGGAATTATGGGGCGAGCTATTTGAGGTAATTGTGGCGACGCATTTGGACAAAGCTCATCTGCATTCGCATTTTGTATTGAACTCAGTATCCTATAAGGACGGAAAGAGGTACAACGACTGCAAGACCACCTACGACCTGATACGGCGCACTTCAGACCGTTTATGTCAGGAGTACGGGTTATCTGTCATAGAGAACCCGCAGCGCGGCAAACAGCGCAGCTATGATGCATGGCAAGCTGAGCGGGATGGTAAAGCGACGTGGTGGAGCATCGTCCGCAATGATATGGACACAGCAATAAAGCAGTCGGTCTCCATGCAGGCTTTTATACGACATTTAAAAGCTTTGGGCTATGAGATCAAGCCGGGCAAGTATATGGCGGTTAAGCCGCAAGGAAAAGAACGATTTATCAGACTGAAAACACTGGGTGACAATTATACCGAAGATGCTATTAAACGCCGGATTTTGAGACAGCGTCTCCCACAACGTATTATTAAGCCTATACAGCCTGCGATTAAGTATGCCAAGTACAGAGGTGATTTTAAGCTTATAAAGCCTACAATAAAAGGTCTTAGGGCTTTGTACTTCTACTATCTTTATCTCTTGCGAAAAGCCCAGCGCCAACCGGAGTCTGCCCCGTTTTTGCTGCGCGAAGATATTCGGAAGATGGACGAATTCTCTGCTCAGACTAAATTACTTTGTAAATATCGCATTGAGACCAAGGAGCAACTTGTGGGTTTCATATCTGGTCTAGATAAAGAAAGGGTTATGCTCATTGCTGAACGTAAAGCAATTGGGTACAGTAAGCGACGAACGGCTGACAAGGTGAAGAATAAGGATAACACCGAGAGAGCTAAATCAATAGACGGTAGGCTTTTAGAGGTTAGAAGGGATCTGAAATTAGCCAATCTCATCCTGAATCGATCTGATGACGTTGAGGAGAAGTTAACGAAAATAACGGAAAATAAAAAGCATCTGGAAGGGGTTTCATTAAATCAGCATCATATTAGCCGACAGTATTAATAATATCATTGATTGTGAATGTTAAATAATAGTGATAAAATAATAATACCACGTTTTAGGAGAAAGGAATGCTTTTCTACATTGGTATAACTGATAGAAGTTGGTATGAATATTTGAAAAGCATCAAGCCTGACGAAGTTAACTTCTGGCAGCCTAGCAGCTCTCGAAATTTCAAGGCTATTAGTCAAGGCGAGTTGTTTCTATTTAAGTTGCATTCTCCAAATAATTATATTGTTGGTGGTGGGATCTTTGTTAGACAAACACTTCTACCCGTATCTCTTACTTGGGATGCTTTTGGAGCTAAAAATGGAACACAAAGCATTGAAGATTTTCTTTTAAGAATTAACAAGTACCAAAATGATTCTATAAAAAATTCCTCCGATCCAATAGTAAGTTCACTAATTTTAGCTTCTCCGTTCTTTTTTGACGAATCCAACTGGATACCAATACCTGCATCATGGTCAAATAGTATTGTTCAAGGGAAAACATACGATACAAATACTTTTGAGGGAAGAAGCTTATATAATACTGTTCAAGAAAAAATGTCAATAACCCTTGGTTCATCTCATGATTCTAGGTATGGAGAACCACAAATCATAACACCGAGGCTAGGACAAGGGTGTTTCAGAATCCTCGTAACAGAAGCTTATCATCGAAAATGCGCGATTACTGGTGAGAAGACACTTCCCGTGCTGAATGCTTCACATATCAAGCCTTATTCAAAAGATGGGCCACACCGTGTAAGTAATGGTTTGTTATTACGACAAGATATCCACACATTGTTTGACCGAGGCTACATAACGATTAACGAGAATAATATCGTTGAAGTAAGCAAGCGCTTAAAAGAGGACTATGGAAATGGGAAAGAATATTATGCTTTTCATGGAAGAAAACTAAATAATCTTCCGGATAGCAATCAAGATCATCCATCCAGAGAGTTCTTATTTTGGCACAATGAAAATGTTTATATTGGTTAAGAATAAATAGAAAAATTCTTAGGAGGGTTTAATGCAATACGAAAAATACTCCGTGACGCAATATTCAGTGAATACCATACTTGGATACATAGAAGGTGGAGATATTGCAATCCCTGAGATTCAGCGCCCATTTGTTTGGAAGCCTAAAAATGTCCGGGATTTAATTGATTCTCTATATAATGGTTACCCAACAGGTTATCTCATCATATGGCAGAACCCCACGGTCAAACTCAAGTCTGGAAAAGAGTCAATAGGAAAAAAGATACTTATTGATGGCCAACAACGGGTTACAGCATTGATGACCGCTATATTGGGGTATCCTGTTCTGAACGACGATTATGAAGAAAAAACAATACGTATTGCGTTCAATCCAATCGCAGAGGATGCTGAAGAAAGGTTTGCAGTTCAGACCCCAGCGCATATTAACAGTAAGCACTGGATACCTGATATATCAGCTATATTCAAAACAGACTTTGATAGTTTTGGTTTTATAGAAGACTATTGCCAGAAAAACAGTGGAATTTCAAAAGCGGATTTAAATAAAACTATTTCGAATTTACAATCAATAAAGAATTGTCAAGTTGGTGCGATTATATTGGTTCCCCAGTTGGATATTGGCGAAGTAACCGATATATTTGTACGTATAAACTCTCAAGGTAAAAGACTCAACGAGTCTGACTTCGCAATGTCAAAAATTGCGGCTGACGAAAAATATGGTGGCAACATGCTAAGGAAGGCGATTGATTACTTCTGTCATTTAGCCGTTGAACCAGGGTTTTATCAGCAAATGAGCGTCAAAGATCCAGAGTTCATGGCTTCCGAATATGCTCAGAAAATAAAATGGCTTAAAGACGATAAAGAGAGTATCTATGATCCGGATTATAACGACATGCTCAGGGTGTCTTTTATGCACAAATTTGGAAGAGGGAAACTTGGCGATTTAGTTAGCTTATTGTCTGGCCGAAATTTTGAGACCCGAATGTTTGAAGAGCAAATTGCTCAAGATAGCTTTTCTCTACTCAAGAGTGGCGCTCTGAACTTTATGAATCAATATCATTTTAATAGCTTTGTACTTGCCATTAAGTCCGCTGGTTTTATTTCAAACAAACTGATTAATTCTCAGATGACGCTGGATTTTGCTTATACACTGTATTTGATGTTGTCAGCTTCATCGGAAATTCCACAAAATGATGTAAAACGGTATGTGCAGAAATGGTATGTATTATCAACTCTAACAAGCCGTTATATTACCTCTCCTGAATCTGTGATGGATCGTGATATAAGGAGTATCAATGCTAAGGGCTTTCTCCCGTTTTTTAAAGAAGCTGAAGAAGCCGAGCTCTCAGATACGTTCTGGGATGTAGGACTGGTACAAGCCCTTGAAACATCTGCAATTAATAGCCCCTATTTCAATGTGTTCCTTGCGGCACAAGTTCACGCTGGTGAACGTGCGCTGTTTTCATCTACCACAAAAGTCATGGATTTAATTAGCATAGCCGGGGATGTTCATCATATATTTCCGCGTGAGTATTTGAAACAAAATGGTATAACAGATAGATCAAAATATAATCAAGTAGCCAATTATGTTTATCTGGATACTCAGATCAACATTTCTATCGGTAAAAAAGCGCCAAAGGAATATTTCGAATTTGCGTATAAGCAATGTGATACAGGTGAAACCAAAATCGGAACAATCCTAGAAAGTAATAAGTTAAAAGATAATTTAGCCACGAACTGTATTCCGTATAGTATTAATGAAATGACTGTCGATGATTACGAAAGTTTCCTTTCGTCAAGAAGAAAAATGATGGCGTCAAAAATAAAAGCCTATTATAAAGCTATTTAGCAAGGACCCAGTTATGTTTGCATAATTGATACTAACTAACATTTTTTCTTTTTAGGAGCCGTTAATGCTACAATCAGGGCTATATGAGCAAGTTATTAATAAACTAATCGCATCAGAGCTTGAGCAAATCGATAAGTTCATAAGTATTGAACCTATCGATACAGCTGAGGCTTCAAAAGTCCTGAGCAAATATCTTTCCGAAATCATTGAAAAACGTCTTGAGAATATGCAAGATAGCAAAGAAGACATTGAAGAACAGATTTCATTTGTAAATAGACTTGTCACTTTTATTAAGGCAGAGACCGATGATAGCACTTTAGATTCGTATGCAGTAGATGAGCCTGCAAGGCAGCTGTTGGCAGTCATAGATAAGACAAACAGTATTTATTCTATCAATGGAAAAGCGAATAGCATTCGTCCTGAAACATCGATATCTATTAGTTCGTTATTTACTGGAGCCATTCATGAACCGAGCATGTTTTCTGAATTAAAAAAGGAGATATTATCTTCTGACAGAATCGATATGCTTGTATCTTTCATAAAATGGAGTGGCCTTCGGTTAATTATTGAAGAACTACGAAGCTTTACCCAAAGAGGCGGACTGCTCCGCGTAATAACAACATCTTATATGGGCGCAACTGATGTTAAGGCCATTGCGGAACTCGAGACCTTGCCGAAGATTTGTTTATAGAACTTTTTTCAGATACCTTTGGAGCAGAGAAAGCAGGGTATCTTTATTCCCAATACCCCTTTTATGATATATATCAAAATAGTCGTTTTGCAGATTTTATTTTAGAAAACGGGCCAAAACGAATTGCGATTGAAATAGACGATGAGGCTTCGCACAACAAAAATTTAGTGTCTCAGGAAAAATTCTATGATGACCTGCTGAAGCAAAACAGTATGATTTATAAAGGTTGGGACGTCTATCGATGGGCAGTGCGGCAACTACAGAAACAACCGGATACTGTGAAGGATGAACTGCGTGTTTTTCTTGGATCGCATCCTATGTTTAAGGAAATCGAGGATTACCTCCCACAACAAAAGGGTATATCAATTGACGCTAAGAACTTTCAGCTCAAATCGCATCAGGAGGAAGCTCTAAAAGCGCTTGCTGATATGCGTAAAAAGAATGAGACTATTGCGCTTTTATTTCATGCAACGGGAACCGGGAAAACAGTAACCGCAGTATCGGATGCTAAGAGTGTAGGGAGAAGAACTTTATTCTTAGCCCATACTCATGAGCTTGTCGAACAGGCGGCTACAACATTTGAAGAACTGTGGCCGGAAACAACTGTTGGCCGCTATATGGATTTTGTTAAACAGTCTGATTGTGATGTCGTTTGTGGTAGTATTCAAAGTG
>CAZNVX010000144.1:0-7401 GCA_964576225.1 uncultured Christensenellaceae bacterium | reverse complement strand
TTTTTTCACCGCAGCCGGCGCGCCGTTCCTGCCCGTATACTGTTTTACGGTTCCATCCTCGTTATAGTCCACGGCATACAGCGACGGCACATAAATGCCTTCAATACCCGCTGCATCTTCGAGAAAAACGCCCCGGTCAAAGCCAGCCTGCCTGTGCCGCCGGTGCAGCATAATCAGCTCGGGCAGCACCTCCTCGCCTTCGCCGATCACAAACAGATCAATAAAATCCGCCAGCGGCTCGGGGTTATACGTGCAGCCCCCGCCCGCAATCACCACAGGCGCGCCGTCGCTGCGGTCCCTCGCATGCAGCGGGATCCCACCCAGCGCCAGCATCGCCAGCACGTTGGTATAGCTCATCTCATACGAAAGGCTCAGCCCCAGCATGTGAAACGCGCTTAATGGCGTTTTGGTCTCCAGCGAAAAAAGCGGCAGGCCGGCCGCTTCAAGCGCTTGTTCCATGTCCGGCCAGGGCGCGAAGCACCGCTCCGCATAAACGCCGTCCATCGTATTGACCAGATGATACAGCAGGCTCGTCCCCAAATGAGACATGCCCACCTCATATACATCCGGAAAGCCAAACACAAATCGCGTCGTATCCTCATCGACGGCTTTTATTATTTCACCAAGCTCGCCGCCCGTATAGCGTGCGGGCTTGCTCACGTTCATCAGTATGCGCTCCAGCCTGTTTGTATCGATCATTCTCTGTCCCGTCGCCGCAAATTTACATTCAAAGTTTATTATAACATGTTTATGCAAATGCCGGCAAACGAAAATAGCCGGTTTTTGCCCAAGTCAGGCCGATATTATCGGCGACGCGGTTTAACCTCCTGCCAGTATCCGTCGGGATCCACGATAAAATACACGCCCATCGCCTTGTTTTCGTAGCAAACGATGCCCATCTGCTTATGAAGCGCGTACGCCGCGTCAAAGTCGTCCGTCGCGAATCCGATATGGCTCTCGTTGTCGCCCAGGTTGTACGCGCCCTTTTTGTCCCGCAGCCATGTCAGCTCCAATCCGAAGCCGGTAACGCCATCCTCCATAAACACGATCACATATCGCCCGTCGTCCGCGGTTTTGCGGCGCACCTCAACAAGGCCGAAGGCCTGTGCGTAAAACGCCGTGCTTTTGTCGATATCCGTCACGTTGATGTTCGCATGATCCAGTGTAAACATGTTTCTCTCCTCAAATGGGTATTATACCAGCTGCTGCCCGTTATGATGCACGGCCAGCACCTGCGTGCCGCTCCCGGCCTTCTTTTTTCTGTAGGCCTCCGTATCGTCAAAGTCAACGAAATGGATGGGAATGAAGACGCCGGGCGCAAGCATCTTGATAAACAGGTCGGCACCCGCGTCATAATCGCTGCCCATGCGCTTGTCGACAGGGAAAAACGCGTAATCGATTTTTTTAACACCGTGCCGCAAAAAACGCAGCTCGCGCTCAAAATACTTTTTCATCACCCGCGTATACTTTTCGTTGCCGTCGTCCTTCCAATGCCAGTCGTTAAGATCACCCGCATGAAAAAAGCTTGTCCCCTCGCACTGCACAAAAAAGCTGCCGCCGGTGTCGGTGGAGCCATACTCGCATACATGGATATATCCGTCGTCAAACGTCTGCCCGCGAGACAAAAACACCGCCCCTTCCGGCGCCTGTGCCGCAGGCACCGTGTCGTCGAGTATGTACGTGACGGGAGCGCCGGCCGCAGCCCATTCAAAAATGCCGCGGCTGTAATGGTCGTGATGGCTGTGCGACACAAACACGTACACGCGCTGCGCTGCCGCGATGTCCTCCGGCCCGACATGCCCGTCCGTCATGCGCTTGCCCGGCACAGACATATAGTGGTCAAATACCAGCAGCGACTGTTCCAGCACAACACAAACCGCGCTGTGGTGCAAAAAATGGATGCGCATAAATCAACCTTTTCTTCCTTAATAGAGGTATTGTAACACAGGCATAGCGGGCACAACAAGCCTACAGCCCGCCTTTCTGCCGGCAGAGACTGCCCAGCGTGATGTGCGTGCCCTTGTTCATCATGCCGTCAAGCACCTCCCGCTCATTCAGCTCACCCAGCACCCCCATATCCTTGTCAAGCACCGTCACAATATTGTATTTGCCGGCCTCAAACTCCCGCATAATGTCTTTGAGCGGCTGTGTCCTCATGGCGGCAAAGCGGTTGATGTGCATTGTCCGGCGTTTCTCCAGCGCCTGCCGCTTGCCCGAAAAATCCCGTATCAGTGTGTACGGGGCGCTTTTGAGTTCCTTGATGGCCGCCAGGCAAAGGAAAAAACCCATGATAAAAAAGCTTGGGTTCAGCGTCTGCTGCAGCGCCGCCCATACGCCCGCCCCCGCAATCACAGCGGCGAAAAAGATACCGCCCACCGCCATCAGCTTTGTGGCGCGTTTGTATCCCATAAACGACGCGAACACCGCCCGCGTGATGCGCCCGCCGTCAAGCGGCAGCGCAGGCAGCATATTGACGGCTGCCAGCGCCAGATTGGCCGCGATCAGCCGGTCGGCCACGGCAATGCTGATGGCGTATTTATCGACAAAAAAAATGGCGCACGCCAGCGCCATGTTTGCCATCGGCCCCGCCGCCGCCACCATGATCTCCTTCACGCGGGACACCGCAAAGCACTCCAGCTTGGCCGCGCACCCGAAAGGAAAAAGCTCCATCTCGGTAAATGTCATCCCCAGCGCCACCGATGCCAGCACGTGCGCCCATTCGTGCACGATCATGGCTGGAATGTAATAGAGCAGCAGGTCGCCCATACCCAGCACAATAAGGAGCGCAACAGCCGGTATCATCAGCAGATTGATTTTGAGTTTCCCGCCGAACAGGCGCAGCGATTTCATGGCCGCTATTACAGCACCCCCGCCGCTCTCTGCTCAATATACTCGATCGGATCAATGTATTCGTCGCCGCTCATCATCTCCAGATAAAGGTGTTCTTTGGACACTGCGCCAACCGTCTGGCCGGGCATCACGATATCATTCACCTGCACGGCCGGCACCACGTTGTGGTAAACGAGTGTCTCGCCGGTATCCAGCACGATTTTTACATACCCGCTGCCGCCGATTTCCCCCACCGCTGTCACCGTTCCTTTGGCGATGCAGGCCGCGCTGCCCGTCGCGTCAATGCGCACCCCCATCGATCCGCCTTCGCCAAACCGCGTCACAATTCTGCCGTCCGCCGGGTATGTGGCCAGCACCCCAGGCTGGGCGCTGAATACCGCGCGGGATTCGTCCAGCGTCCTCACAAATTTTAGCCGGCCGATGTCTTTGTCGATATCAAACTCGTGATTCACCACCTGATTGATGGTATTCGTGAAGTTCTGCGTCGCCGGGGAATTAATACTGCTGATCACCAGCAGCACAATGGCCAGACCAGCGCAGATACCCGTTTTGATGAGCAGCTTCTTATAGGCCGGATCCACGTTGTCGCTCTGTTTGTCCGGCCTTGGGCTGACTCTGCCGGGGATGCCGGCACGGCGCATCAGCCCGGATGCCCTTTCCCGCCACGTTGCCTGCGCAGACAAATTGACCGATGACGCCGACGCACGCTGCGCCGATACAATGGTGAAGCCTTCTGTCTCCAGCTTTGGCAGGCTCTGTTTATCCATGGTCTTCGCCTCCACTTTATAATGATTGCTCCGGTCATATATGTATATGGCGAAAACGGGCGGATCATTCGCCTGCGACGCACCATTCAGCGAGAATGCGCATATCATAAAGATTTGTGTCGCAAGGCCGACCGGCCTGTGCGCAATCCGCGGGCCGGCCTGATTATCTGACAAATTCAGCTTGCATTCCTTGAAACCTGGTATATAATACTGTTAAAGATTACAATTATATTACGATTTATTTGTAATGATTTTCTCCTGTGAGGTTTCATGAAAGAATCTTTGATGCGTTTATGGCGGCCATTGTTAAAAATGCTCCGCCGCACGGCGGTCATCGTGAAGCGGCTTGTCAAGCGGGCCGTGCCGGATCGCAGCC
Organism: uncultured Christensenellaceae bacterium; assembly: GCA_964576225.1. GTDB lineage: Bacteria > Bacillota > Clostridia > Christensenellales > SZUA-584 > SZUA-584. The sequence goes on along the minus strand of CAZNVX010000144.1, from coordinate 3,408 downwards.
ATTCTGTTTCATCAGGGCGCGGCGCTCATCGCGTCGCCCGGCGGGTCAGCCCGGCCGCTCGTTTGTCCATGTCCGGCGTGTTTGCATCCAACAACACCGATGGTAAGAGCCGCTGGAAAAAGAGACGGCTCGCCATCGCAGCCGCCGCCGCCCTGGTTGTCATCATCGCGGTTGTGCTTGTTTTCACGCTGCCCCGTCCATCGGCTGACACCGGCGCTTCGGACGCTGCCGGCGCTTACGCGGCAATCGCGGGCGCCGTTCCCGCTTCCGCGCCCGAGGTGACCTTGCCCGCACCCACTCTGCCCGCAGTCACACCCGAACTGGTTGACGCTTCCGTGCCCACCACGGAGCCGGAACAAGAAGTATCCCTGGCGCCAGGCATACACGACGAACGCGTTATCGGTCTGCAGACGCGGTTGATGGAGCTCGGGTATATGGACAACGACGAGCCGACTGACTACTACGGCAACGGCACAAAATACGCGCTTCAGCTCTTTCAGAGAAAACACAGCCTTCAAATAGACGGTCTGATTGGCGACATGACGCATGCGGCACTGTTTTCGGACGACGCCATGCCCTATACCGTCAAGCTGGGTGACAAAGGTTCCGATGTCAAGGAAGTCCAGCAGCGCTTGAAAGAGCTCAAATACTTCTCAGGCGCCGTCACCGGCGAATTCGGCGAAAAGACGGAAGCCGCGGTTAAAGCCTTCCAGAAACGCAACGGCCTTGACGCAGACGGCAACATCGGCGAACACACGCGTGAGATATTGTTCTCGGAAGACGCCAAAGAGGCAAAGCCCATTACCTCCGGCGGCGGCAGCGGCGGCAGCGGCGGCAGCGGCGGCAGCGGCGGCAGCGGCGGCGGCGGCGGCGGCAGCGGCGGCGGCGGCAGCAAAACCGGCCCGGTTGCCACGCAGGATCCAGACTCCGGTAAAGCCGATACGCTCATTGAGTATGCCAAAACGCTGCTGGGCAAGGGGTATACGCGCGGCAGAAAAGGCCCCGATGAATTTGACTGCTCAGGTTATGTGTTCTACTGTCTTAACAATTCCGGCGTCAAAAGCCTCAGATATATGACTTCCGCGAGCTGGGCCAAGAGCAGCCATCCGCGTATCGATAAGATAAACGACTTAAAAAAAGGCGACATCATCTGTTTTAAAGGTCACGTTGCCCTCTATATGGGCGGCGGCAAGATGATCCACGCCTCGTCCAGTAAAGATCAGGTCGTTATCGGCGATGCTTTCTCCGCCTGGAGCAAGAGAAACTTCATATGCGGCCGCAGAGTGATTTGAGGGGCCAATGACACAACAACGCCCCGTCCATCATAAACAACTGGACGGGGCGTTTTGCTGATCTTTTGGTCACATCTATCCGAACCGCTTGACGTTCGCATTGTTAACCGCCTCAGCGATGCGCCCAATCGCCTCGTCCGCGGTCAGTTCCTCCGGCTTGTCTGCGCGGCGCGGTTTGTATTCCACCACACCGTCCGCAGCGCGGCGCCCCACGTTGATGCGGTGCGGTATGCCGATCAGGTCGGCATCCTTAAACTTCACGCCCGCGCGCTCATCCCGGTCGTCGATCAGCGTTTCGATACCCGCCGCAATCAGCTTCGCGTATATCTGCTCCGCCAGCGCCATCTGCGCCTCGTTCGCTGCGGATACCGGCACCACAATCGCGCTGTAGGGAGCCACGCTGTCCGGCCAGATGATGCCGTCATCGTCATGTGACTGCTCAATAATCGCCTGCATTGTGCGGTTGAGGCCGATGCCGTAGCTGCCCATCACGCACGGTTTTTGTTTTGCTTCCTGATCCAGATACATGCATTCCATCGTCACGCTGTATTTGGTGCCCAGCTTGAATATATGCCCCACCTCAATGGTCTTGTCAAGCTCGGCCGCCGCGCCGCACACCGGGCACGGGTCACCGTTCTCAATCATGCGGATATCCGCCACGTCATCCGCCGTAAAATCACGGCCGTAATTGATGCCGATGAAATGGTAATCCGTCTCATTCGCGCCCACCAGGAAGTTGCGCATCTCAGGCACCTCTTTGTCGGCGATAATACGCTTGGCTTTCAAGCCGATGGGCCCCGCAAAACCCACCTCAGCGCCCGTCGCGTCACGCACGTCCGACGCGCTCGCCAGGTCAAGGTTCGCGCACTTCAGATGGTTTTTCAGCTTGGTCTCATTGATTTCCCGGTCGCCCCGCACCATCGCGGCCACGATTTCGCCGTCAGCCAGATATAAAAGCGTCTTGGCGAACCTGTCCGCCGTCGCACCGAAGAAACCCACCAGCTCGTCGATGGTGCCCGCGTTCGGCGTGTGCACCTTCTCCACGTCTTTTAATGCCTCCGCGCCCGGCACAGGATCGGGGCAGGCCGCCAGCTCGGCGTTGGCCGCATAACCGCACCCGGGGCACGACACAATGGTATCGTCGCCGATATCCGACTTGATCATAAACTCCTGCGAACCCGAGCCCCCCATCGCGCCGGTATCCGCGTGCACAACCACATAGTCAAGCCCGCACCGGTCAAACACCTTGCAGTACGCATCGTACATTTTGTTATACGATGCGTCCAGTCCGGTTTCGTCCACGTCGAACGAGTACGCGTCCTTCATCACAAACTCGCGGCAGCGGATCATCCCGAAGCGCGGGCGCCGCTCGTCGCGGTACTTGTTCTGTATCTGATACACCGTCCGCGGCATGGCTTTATACGACTGCATCTCCTGCCGCAGCACATGCGCGAATATTTCCTCATGCGTGGGCCCCAGGCAAAAATCGCGCCCGTTGCGGTCCTTGAACTTAACCATCTCGGTGCCGAATACGTCCCACCGGCCCGACTGCTGATAATACTCCGCCGGCAGAAATGCGGACATGATCAGCTCCTGCGCGCCCGCCGCATCCATCTCTTCCCGGATGATATTTTCGATCTTCTTGAAAACCCTAAACCCCATTGGCATCAGCGCGTACACACCCGCCGCGAGACGGCGGATCATCCCCGCTTTTAATAGCAGCACATGGCTGTCGGCCTCGGCCTCCGAGGGCGCCTCCCTCTGCGTTGAGAAAAGCATCTGCGACATTCTCATAAACAAAAAAACTCCTTCAAGCTCATATACCCGCAAAGTATATCATAATTGAAGAAGCGGTTCAACGATAACGCACGCATCATATGTGAATTCAAAAAATCGGTCCGCCCATCACAGGCAGTATGAACGTTTGTCTCTCATCAGAAAGCAGATGGATTTTCGTGCCGTACACGGTCTCGAGCGTATCGCGCGTCAGCACATCCGCCGGGGCGCCTTGCGCAAACAGCCCGCCGTTCTTCATCAGCACGATCTGGTCGCAGTAGCCGTTGGCCAGGTTCAAATCGTGCAGCACGCACACCACGGATATGCCGCGCTGTGCAGC
>CAZNVX010000143.1:0-7457 GCA_964576225.1 uncultured Christensenellaceae bacterium | reverse complement strand
CCCTTTACGCACCGTTTGGCGTGGCAGGTTTTTTTTGTGCAGAGGATACAGGATTGAAGCCGCTTTTGTTTGGTGGCACAGGGATTAATTCTATAAGCCGCCTATTGCCTGATACGGTGCCGGAGCGATTTGAGGTGGGCAGTCCAAATATTATGGCTATCGCAGGATTGAATGCCTCGCTAAAATGGCTACAAAAAATAGGAATAGATAACATATATAAAGTTGAAAAAAACAATCATATGCGCTTGCGAAATATATTGAATGCATTCGATAATGTTAAGGTCATCCCATCTGAATATAATGCTGATGCCATTGGAGTTATATCCTGTTTGTTTGATGGGTATTCAAGCGATAGCATTGGCCGGATATTGAGTGAAAAAGATGTCGCGGTCAGAACAGGTTTGCATTGCGCTCCCGAAGCGCACCGCATCCTTGGAACGCTTCCAAGTGGGACGGTCAGATTCAGCGTGAGCTATTTCAACACGAATGAGGATTTTGAAATGCTCCGCACTTCGCTTGAATATATAAGAGAAAATTCATAATGGAAGGGTGACGGAAATGGAATGGAGATCAAGAGCGCATCCTATCTCAGACATTAGGGATTGGAACCGAGCATATAGGCTTGAATTACAACCAGACTTCCAACGAAATGTGGTATGGACAAAGGCAGCGCAAATTGCACTCATCGACACTATACTACAGAATATTCCCATCCCTAAAATTTATATGAAGTCAATTATCAAAAATGAGATTACATATCGAGTCGTTATTGATGGACAACAGCGATTAACCGCAATCCTTGCTTTTGTGGAGAATAAGCTAAAACTAAAGACTCCATATATATCACTCCCTGAATACAGTGGGATGACATTTGATGCTTTTCCAGAAGAGATTAAGAATAAGATTCTCTCGTATAACATTGACTTCAATGAGATATTCAATCCTACTGACGATGAGTTGCGTGATTTATATGCTAGGGTTAACAAATATACAGTTCAACTGAATAAGCAAGAGTTACGGCGTGCTGACTTTCCGGGAGAGTTTATATTACTAGCCGAAGAATTAGCTAATTTGGATTTTTTTGACGATAATAAATTATTCTCTTCCGGACAAAAAAGGAGAATGCTCGACGTCGAATATATAGAAGAACTACTTTGTATCGTATTGGAGGGTGAACAAGACAAAAAAAATAGCTTAGATGATTTCTGCGAGAAGTATTCTGTAATAGAACGAGGGAAGGATAATATAAAGGATGAGTTTATCGACATTTTGAACGATATTGTCTTTATATTTGCTGACGGAATTAGTTTGCCGGGGACGCGTTTCAGGCAACACGCCGACTTTTATAGTTTGTTTAGTTGCGTTCTTGATTTCAAACGCTCTGGAAAAACTATCATCGAAAATCAGCTTGACAAAGCGAGAAATGCCTTGATAACGCTCGATAAAGAGATCACTCCACATTCAGAAAAAGCAACGTATAGCGAATACGCCATCAGATGTATTTCTGATGCAAATTCGATAACAACCCGTTCATGGCGAAAGAACTTCCTGTCCGATTATTTGAAGCTCATTTACATACCGTCTGAGGATTCGGAGGGTTAATGCAGTGTTGATCACGAAAGGCACAGCTCATCATCTAAAGTTCAATGAGTTTTTTGAGGTCGATGATGATTTTCGCAGCCTAAACGGGGCATACCGACTCGGAGACAGAATCAATGTAGGTGGCAATGCAGCGGTTTATGAGTGCACTGACGAAAAAGGTACTATTAGGGCAGTGAAATTTTTGCTCAACATTAATAAAAATTCACAAATGAGATTTAATCAAGAAATCACAGTGCTGCAAAAAGTGGATCATCCGCATATCATCAAGTATATTGATAAAGGAATCATCGCGGCAAAATCGAAGAAGGATAACTGCGATGTATCCATCCCCTACATTATCATGGAAAAAGCTGACATGAATATTGTGGACTACATGAAAAATACTGATCCTGTAAGTTATAAAATTTATGCACCGCAAGTCAGAGGACTCGCAGACGCATTGTCGCACTTACACCAGTTCGCGATCCACAGAGATATTAAGCCCGAAAACATTTTAGTGCGCGGAGAAACATGGCTTCTTGGCGATTTTGGGTTATGCACTGCTGTTGAAGATGACGACCGTATAGATGTGACAAGGCCACAAGAAAGGATTGGCCCGAAATACTGGCTTTCTCCTGAAGCCACCGATAAGGTTTATTTTGGGCTAAATAATATAGATGAAACATCAGATATTTATCAACTATGTGCGGTGTTTTGGTTCATTATTACTCGACGCTATCCGTTAGGGATTATTGATGATGATGATTACTGTGATTATAACAGTCAAATATGCAGAGAAATTTTACGGTCACTGAAATATCGTAAAGATAAGCGACCGCAAACTGCAAAAGAACTGTACAGAATTATGTATGATGCCACGATAAACAAAGAGGTATAGATATGGGATTGCGGAATGTTCAAATTAACGGTGAATACCGCTCTTTACTCCATGATATGGCAAACGAATTCTATGTTCCGCTGTTGAGCGTTTCTATTTCATACAAGAGGGCAGTGGGGTTCTTTTCGTCTACTGTGTTGAGTCAGATCGCGGACGGTATTGCCGTGCTTGCGCAAAGAGGAGGTAAGATTCAAATTGTTGCCTCTCCCTATCTTTCTGATGAAGATGTAGATGCGATACGGAAAGGGTATGAATGGCGTAACGTGGTACAACGGGCTGTTCTGCGGGAAATGCGAGAGCCTAGAAATGACCATGAATTAAAAAGATTGAATCTTCTCGCTAATCTTATTGCAGACGACATTCTCGATATTAAGATTGCTTTTACAGAGAGCTGTTCGAAAGTGGGCATGTATCACGAAAAGATGGGTATCATCTCGGACGATGATGGAAACACTGTTGCTTTCTCTGGCTCCATGAATGAATCTGTCGCGGCTTTGAAAGATAACTACGAAGTCATTGACGTTTGGTGTTCTTGGAAAAGCGATGAACAACGGGACAAGGTTGATGTGAAAGTTGCAGCATTCACATCAATTTGGAATGACATGGACCCGAGCATTCGAATAATAGAGTTCCCGGAAATAAAACAGGAAATCCTCGTCCGCTACAAAAGAACTCCTATAACAAGCTATGAGCAAGCGGCAAAAGATGAAGATATGCCTTTGAAAAAAAAAACGTGGTTCCAAACGCCCGAAAGTTATCAGTATTATTGTTACCAAAAACAAGCGATGGAGGCATGGCGAGATAACGGTTACAATGGCATATTTGACATGGCGACAGGTACAGGAAAAACAATAACGGCTCTTGGGGCGCTAGAACTTTTGTGCCAGGAACTCGACAGTAATTTGGGTGTTGTAATAGTATGTCCATATCAGCATCTTATCGAGCAATGGGCCGTTGACATCAAGGCTTACGGTGTAACGCCAATAATATGCTATTCTGCATATGACTGGAAAAAAAGGTTCAAATACGCGCTTAGTGACTTCACTTGTGGAGCTGCAAGGAATTTTTGCGTGATAACGACTAATGATACATTGGCTACAGAGTATTTTCAGAATGAGGTAGATAAATTGGAAGGCGATGTTTGCCTTGTTGTTGACGAGGCGCACAACTTCGGGGCGCGACAACAACTTGATTGTATGAAAGATGTGTTTAAATATCGCTTAGCCTTATCTGCAACACTTGAACGGCGATATGACGATTATGGAACGAGTCGTCTGTTAGATTATTTTGGGAAAAAATGTATCGAGTATTCACTTGAACGAGCGATAAAAGAGGAGAAGCTCACACCCTATTTCTATTACCCAATTCCAGTTCACCTTGAAGCTGACGAGTTAAATAAATATAATGAAATTACAGAAAAAATCGCAAAAATAATATCAAGCAGTAAAAGAAAAAGCGGAGAACTTCCAAAAGCGGCAGAGAGGCTGCTAATCAAGCGCGCACAACTTATCGCCGCTGCTCGTGACAAGTTGAAAGCTTTTTATAATATTTTTAACAAAGAATATATCAATGATAGCCACATATTGGTTTATTGCGGGGCAACAACAATTGAGAACAGCAGTTATAAAGAGGGGATTGTTGACCCTGATGAGCGGCGCCAAATAGACATTGTTGTCGATATGCTTGGGAATGACCTTGGGATGCAGGTGTCAAAGTTTACATCCGAAGAAAACGCTATGGAGCGGGAACAAATCAAAGCTGACTTCGCTGATGGAGGTATGCTCAAAGTATTGATTGCTATCCGCTGCTTGGATGAGGGAGTAAATATCCCTTGTATAAAAACTGTATTCTTATTGGCAAGCAGCACAAATCCAAAGGAATACATACAAAGGCGAGGTCGTGTGCTACGTAAGGCCGATGGTAAAAAGTTCGCGAGAATATACGACTTCATAACGCTTCCGCGAAACATGGATGAGCTGCTTCCACGAGACGCCTCCTTGAACAGCGAGTATTCTCTTATTAGGCGCGAGTATGAGCGAATGGAAAACTTCGCAAGGCTGGCAGAAAACTCTTCGGAAGTGATTAAATTGCAAGATAGAATTAGATCATATTACAGTCTCAATTATACAGGAGGCGAGAATTATGGACTCTAATGCGACAAATATTCAAATCGACGAGAAGGTTTTTAAGCGAATTGCCTTGCGTATACATATTATGGAGCGAGAAAACTTAACAAAAGAAAAACTCGGCGCGTCTGAGATGGCAGACAAAATTCGAAGGGTTATAGAATTCGAGGTGGATAAAAATGATGATTAAAAGCATACAGCTTAGTAACTTTGGCTGTTACAAAGGTACTCATTCTGTTATAACCTTTTCAACCGATAGCGAAAAGAATGTTACTGTCATCCTGGGCGCAAACAAAAGCGGAAAGACCACACTGGTTCAAGCCTTCTTGTGGTGTTTGTACGGGGAGGTCCGCCCAAAAGAGGGTATCATCAACTCCGAAGTCAAAACGGAAATGCTCCCATCCACATCGAGAGATGTATTCGTTGAAATCATTCTTACACATGCAGGCAAAGACTACACAGTTAGGAGAACGCAGCGATTTAATAAGGCAAATGAGCGAGTGCGAAGTGAGGATTCCGTTCTGAAGGTACAATACAAAGAATCAAATGGTGAACAGCAAGCTATTCCTACGAGAGATTGTGCCGATACTGTTAATAATATTCTGCCTAAAGGGCTATCAGATTATTTCTTTTACGAGGGGGAAAGATTTGAAGATGTGTCCAAAAGAGATGTGGCGACCGCTGTGCGAGGACTAATGGGCTTAGATGCCATTAGTGCCGCCCGTGATAGGTTCGACCCAAGTAGCTCAAAATCTGTGACCTCACATTTCCAGAAAAGACTTGCATTAGGTAGCGCTGAAGAAAGTGAACGTCTAAACAAAAGCCTTACAAAAGCGCAAGAAGAGCATGAGAGCATTATCAAGCGGATGGCTACTGAAAAAAGCGAGCAGGAGTTCTTTCAACGCCGCAAAGATGAATTGGAAGAGCAACTCTCGAAAAATGCTGTCGTAAAGACGCTTCAAGATAAACGCAAGACCTTAGAGAGCGACATTCAAGTAGGTCAGAGAAATATCGAGCAAGCAGCGAAGCGAATACTAAGCGATTTTCAAAGAGGTTCCTTGGCATTCTTCGCATTGCCGTTGATTGACCGCGCACTAGTAGCTATTGAGGATTCAAATCAGGATGGAGAGGGCATTCCTGAAATGAGACAAGGTGCCATCGACCATATTTTGGAGCGGGGGCGATGCATTTGTGGTTTGGATTTAAAGGAAAATGAAGGCGCGCGGAAGCGTATTATAGCTGAAAGAAGCCTGTTGCCGCCCGAACATTTGGGGACTATTCTTTACAACCATAAACAGGCGTTGATAAGTTTCCGCGACTCTTCCTCAAAATATGTTGAGGAAACTAAAAATAATTATGCAAACTGGCGGCGAAACATTCGTTTTGTTGATGATAAAAATGACGACTTAAAGAGAGTCGGCAATGAAATCGCAGCTGCTGGTTTTGTAGATGTAAGTGCTCTTGAAGCAGAGTACCAGAAAAACGAGGAAAAGTTAAACGAGTTGGGGAAACTACGTGAGAGGCTACTTGTTAACAAGGGGGCGGAGGAGCGCGATATAGATAATATTCAAAAGAAAATTGCTGCACTTGCGAAAAAGACAGACAGCAACAAAAAGATACAACGATACATCGCCTATTCCGAAGAGCTGTTTAAATGGTTTGATTCCTCCTATTCACGACGTGAGAAAGAGGTAAAGAACGCATTAAATGAAAGCGTCAATCGTATATTTTCAGATATGTATCACGGACATAGAATCGTTACTATTGATGACAACTACCAGATTAAACTGTTTGCAACGGTAGGTGCGACGCAAGAGGAAATTCCGGAAACTGGAGGCCTGCGAGCTGTCAAGAATTTTGCATATATAACTGGTCTGGTCGATATCGCTCGTAAAAAAATCACTGATAGTTTTATCGGGAATAGCAGCGAAGATGACTTCATCAATAAAACCGAGCCGTATCCATTGATTATGGATGCACCGTTCTCTGCTACCGATGAAAAACATATTGAGAATATTTCTCGCATTGTTCCTGGGATCGCAGAGCAAGTTATAATCATAGTAATGCAAAAGGATTGGATCTATGCGAAACCCATGATTTGGAATAAAGTCGGAAAGAGTTATTCAATTGATAATATTGAAAATAGCGAGACGAGTTCAAGGGTGCGGGAGGCCGAATGTTATGTTCACAACTAATTATCGAGTAGAGGGAAAGCATGCAACGTATATTAAATTTCTGAATGCTTTTACTCGCAATCTTGATAAGGAAGCTAATGTGGCGGGAATATTTGATATTGCTGTAAATGTCTATTTGGTTGCTCCCCTAATAGGAGCAGCCTACAATCTTCGCGCTCAGGTTGATAGGCAAAGTGAGGATTCGCTTAACATCTTGGCTGACCAAATCTTGAAACGTCAGGATAAATTCGAAACGGTGTATCGGCTTGTGATGCTAAGTGAAAAGTCGGCAAACTATACCGCCGATGAACGTATTGAAAGAGCTTTCAAAGATGATGAGATACCTGAAAAGTCCAACGCAAACATGGATTTATTCCATGAGTATATGCGTGGGGGTGTTGAATGGCTTTATGACCACATCACCGAAGGTGCTTCAACGCAGAATGATTACTTAGAGAAAGTCAAAGATGTAGTTTCTCTCTATGCGGAAGATTTTGAACTGGCTTCAATGACTGGTAGTGCTTAAAAACGAAACTTCAAACAGGAGCGACAAACATGCGGTGTATATCAACCGACCTGCCGCTTTTCCAATTAAACTTTGGCTATCCCCTACCAATTAAGGTACAATATACCCCAGAAGAACAGCCGGGGTTCTCCCCGGCTCTTTCATGCCCGTTT
>CAZNVX010000142.1:0-7505 GCA_964576225.1 uncultured Christensenellaceae bacterium | reverse complement strand
TTCCCGGCGCGTGCGAGACACGGCTGATGCTGACGATGAATGCGCGCGAGCTGATGAGTTTTTTCTCGCTGCGCTGCTGCAACCGGGCGCAATGGGAGATCCGCACGCTGGCTTGGCGCATGCTCTGTCTGGCCTGCGGCGCGGCGCCCGCGCTTTTTTCCGGCGCCGGGCCGTCCTGCGTGCGCGGCGCATGCAGCGAGGGAAAAATGACGTGCGGGCAAGCCGCGCAGGTCAGAAAGCAGCATGAAAGGACCGTGAAAGGTGAACGATAATGGACATTATCTACGGAAGAAACGCGGTGAAAACCGCCATCCGCTCCGGCCGTTCGATCGACAAGCTGATTGCCTCTAAGGAGCTGTCCGATCCGAGCGTTCGCGAGATACTCGCGCTCGCGGCGCAGCACCACATCCCCATTGTTCGGGCCGACCGGCGCAAGCTGGACAGCATGACACTGCCCTTTGGCTTTGGCGGCAAACCGGCAAACCATCAGGGGGTTATCGCCACCGCTCCCGCGCGCGATTACAACTCCATCGACGATATATTCGAACTGGCGCAGAACCGCGGCGAGCCTCCCTTTGTCGTGATTCTTGACGGCGTGACCGACGAGGGCAATCTAGGCTCCATCATCCGCAGCGCCGAGGTGTTGGGGGCTCATGGCGTGATTATGGGCAAGCGCCGCAGCGCGTCGCTCACCGCCGTGGCGGCCAAGGCGTCTTCTGGCGCGGCGGATCTGCTGCCTGTCGTTAAGGTCACCAACCTGATCGCCGCCATCACCGAGCTAAAGGAAAAAAAGCTATGGATCGTGGCGGCGGATCCGGAAGGCCAGCCTGCGCACACCATCGATATGAAAGGCCCGATCGCCATTGTGGTGGGCTCTGAGGGCGAGGGCATCGCGCGGCTTGTGCTGGAAAGCTGTGATTTCAAAGCCAGCATACCGATGAAGGGCCAAACGGGGTCGCTCAACGCGGCAGTGGCGGCCGCTGTGCTGATGTATGAAAAAACGCGGCAGGACGGCCAGCCATGATCGTGGATGGTTACAACGTGATTCATGCCTGGGGGCTGGATACAAACAGCCTGGAGGATGCGCGAACCGCGCTGCTCAACCTGCTGGATGATTACGCCGGTTTTTCGGGCGAGCCGGTCACGGTTGTGTTCGACGGATACCGTACACGCGAACCGATGCGCGAGATGCAGCACGGACTGTTAACCGTCATCTATACCGCTCAGGGTGTCACTGCCGACACGCACATTCAGCGGCTCGCCCGCCAGCACGGCGGCATGCTCAAGGTCGTCACTGCGGATTATCTGGAGCAGCTTTCCATATTCGCCTCTGGCGCCGTGCGCGTCACGCCGGACGAGCTAAAGGCGATGATACGACAGGCGCGCGAAAAACACCTTTCCCTGCTGCACCGCAGCTCACTGACCGGGGACGAACTCAAAAAAAGGCTGTCTCTTGACGCCATCACCGAAACCTGAAAATATATCAAATATTGTATCACAAACACATACGCGGCGGCTTGACTGCCCAGATACCAGCGGCTATAATAAGAGTCTAGCAACGGTTGGTTGACAGGAGGACAAGCCTTGGCCACTTACTATAAGTCTTCATTGGAAGAAACATATCTAAACTACGAGGACTTAACCGATGAGGCCGTTGCTGAGCTTGCGCGCGGCTTCGATGGTGACGCGCTCGAGTTTTTGCTCAATAAATATAAGAATTTTGTGCGCGCCAAAGCGCGTTCTTATTTTCTCATCGGAGCGGACAGGGAGGATATCGTTCAGGAGGGCATGATCGGCCTTTATAAAGCCGTGCGCGATTTTCGCGCATCCAAGCTCACGTCCTTCCGTGCATTCGCCGAGCTGTGCATCACGCGGCAGATCATCACGGCCATCAAAACGGCCACACGCCAAAAGCACCGGCCCCTCAATTCATATGTCTCGCTCAACAAGCCCGCTTATGACGAGGAGTCTGACCGCATGCTCATCGACGTGATATCGTGCAGCAAGATATCAAACCCTGAGGATATTATCATCGGGCGGGAAGATTTTACAACGATCGAATCCAAGATGGGCAAGCTTTTATCGCCTCTTGAAATGCAGGTGCTGAGAAAATATATCGAAGGCAAGTCATATTTCGAGGTGGCCGAAGAGCTTGACCGCAGCGTCAAGTCGGTGGACAATGCGCTGCAGCGTGTCAAAAACAAGCTCGAAAAGCTTATCGCCGCCGATAACGACTAACACACACCCCATGTCATCTATTGATGATGCTCCGGGAGAGAACGCCGGCCATTCATATGCGCCGGCTGTTTTGTTGCGTCTGTGTTCTGTAAAAATACCGGTATGCCAGTATGCAGATCGGCGTGAAATAGGCGCACCAGAACTCAAGCACGAGCACACCGGTCAGGTCTCCCCCCGCCATGCCGGGAGCAAACAGCCCCAGCGTCGGCATCACCACGCAGGTGACCGCGAACACGCCGTGGATCATCAGCAGCCGTTTGAGCCATAGATCACCCCTGTCCGCGGGTGTCAGTGTCAAAGAGATAAAGAACGTCGACAGTGCCATGAAAGCATAACCCAGCAGGTCATAGTTGAAGAACAGACCAAACTGGTCGTAGCTTAGCAGCGCATACGCTTCTTTTGACAGCGAAGACATGCTGACAGTGGTGATCTGCGCGTAATAAACGACAGCGATCAACACACCGTATATGGCTGCGAACGCAACTGCCGTGTACGCCGCCGATTTCGTCTCCCTGTCCGCCAGCGCCGCAAAGGCGCATATAAGAGGCACAAACCCCCATGATATGCCCATGCTGGAGATATAGCTGCCCGTGTTGCTGCCCATCAGCATCAACGCCGCAAACCCCAGCACCGAAGCCAGCGTCACCAGCGCGGCAATCATGCCCAGTTTTCTGTTCATACGAGTTCCCCTTCATGCATTTGAACAATGGATTCTATATCACAAACCCGCCGTTGGGGCTGAGCACCTGCCCTGTGACAAACCTGGCTTTGTCCGACGCCAGGAAATATATCGCATGAGCGGCATCCTCCGGCGTGCCGATAACGCCCAGCGGCGTGTCGCTCCTGAGCGCCTGTATCGTCTCCTCGGGAAGCCCTGCCGTCATACGGGTGGCGATCACACCGGGCGCGACCGCATTCACACGGATACCCGACGGACCGACCTCTTTGGCCAGCGCTTTGGTCAGCCCGATCACAGCCGCCTTCGCCGCGCTGTAGTGCACCTCGCACGACGCGCCGATGAGCCCCCAAACGGACGATACGTTCACGATGCTGCCGCTCTTGCGCGATACCATGCCGGGCAGCACAGCCCGGCAGCAGTGGAAAACGCCCTTCACGTTCACGTCAAACATCGCGTCCCAATCCTGCGCGGTGATATCGGTAAACAGCTTTTGTTGAGCCACCCCGGCGTTATTGATCAACACATCGATCCGCCCGAATTCTTCTTGAACCCGCTCTGCCATCGCGGTCACCTGGCCGGGGTCGGCCACATCGGCGCGCACCGCCAAGGCCGACGCGCCCCGGGCCCCGAGCGCCTCGCACAGCTGCGTCGCGTCCGCCACGCTGGTATGATAATGCACCGCCACGTTGTATCCATCTGCGGCGAAAAGCCCGGCGGCCGCCCGGCCGATGCCCGTGGCCGCGCCTGTAATCAGCACTGTCCGGCTCATAATCCCTCCGCCATTCAGTTCAGCTCGTCCAGCGTCAGCTCAAAGCTGGGCACGAACGTTTTCATGAAATAGTCCACCTCCGGCCGTTTCATATCGCCAATGGTTTTCTGCAGCGTCTTTTTCGCCTTGGCGAACTCGCTGTTGCCGGCGGACAGCTCTTCCACGCATTTGAGATACGCGCAGATTTTATCCGCCGCTTTGATGATGGCATGCGCTTCCCCGTCGTCACGCTGGTGGATCAGCGGCTCAAAAACGTCACGCAAAGCCTCGGGCAGCATGCCGATCAGCTTGTCCTCCGCCACACGCTCAATCCGCTTGTATGCGCTTTTAATCTCAGGATTGAAGTATTTGATGGGCGTGGCCAGATCACCGGTGATCACTTCGCCCGCTTCATGGTATACCGCCAGCGCCATCACGCGCGCTGCGTCCACGTTGCCGCCAAACAGCTTGTTTTTGATCTCCGCCAGCGCATGCGCGATCATCGCCGCCTGCAGCGAATGCTCCTGGATGTTCTCGTCGCGCGTGTTGCGCATCAGCCCCCAGCGTTTGATATGCTTCATCCGTGCCATATAGCCGAAAAAATGATACATGATTTGTGCCTCCTGTCCCATACATTTTAATACGCAAGCCCCGCATTGACAACCAAATCATCTGCCAATAAAACGATGACTGATTGTGTGGCTTCTACGCACCGTTCATCAGGATGCAAAAAAAATTTATGGTTTGCTTTCCTCTTCATGCATAATTCCCATAGATTAAGCCACGAAGCTTAACCTTACCCCTTCAGCACGCCAGCCTTTTTGGCTGGTTCTCTTGATAGAAGAGACTTCTTCATATGTCAAAGGCACTGGGCAATCCAACTTCTCCCTATTGAATATAACCGTTTTCACAGGTGGCATAATATAGAATACCATGGCATCGATTTTACAAAGCATGGGCAATAATTGCAATGAAGTTATGGACAATACAGAATATCTCTTCCTATGAAAGCATGCTGCAAACAGGGACTCTCGTTTCAAATCATCATGAGCGTTTGTTTTCTGAACATAGCTTCCGGCACGCTTACGATTGGATGTCAAAGAAGATGATCGAGTCAAATATTCATCCACCAAGCCATGACATTAATTATCCTGTCTGGGCATGGTATCAATGGGAAGGCAAAAGAAAACGGCTGGACATGAGGAAAGGCGGGCATGCGAAACGGGGGGACAAAATCGTGCAACTCACTATTGACGTCGATATGGGGAATGTGCTGCTCTCGGATTTTGATTTGTTTCATTATGTTTTGAACTATTGGTACTTACCCCTGGATGAGAATGACCACATGAAATTTGATAAGGAATTAACGGATGCCGGTTTCTCATGGAGCGAATTATCAGACACCCAAAATGAAAACGAAGCCATGCTTATGCTCAGAGAAAAGATGATTAAAAGCTGGGATAGAATTTTTGATCTGTCGAGAGAAGATGACGGGTGGCTTTATGGCAAGCTTTGTAACAAGTCAATTCAGGCAACACTCTGGCAGATAAAGATTGATCAGGTGAAACAGGCAGTAGTATTCATCGCAAAGTAATACAAGATATACTATTAAAGACTTTTTTGGTAGATTTCCATGATATATGAGGGAATACCGTGAACCAAAAAACCCAATGCATTAATACTTCATCATATGGGTTAAACACAACTTCCCCTGCATTTCTCAGGTATCAGCCGTTCAAAACAAGCCGTTCAGCACAAACAGCTTGACTTCCTGCGCTCAGGATTATATAATGCCCATAGCCGCTGGGGGTGCCTTAATTGGCTGAGATGCGCGTTTGCGCAAAACCCTTTGAACCTGTTGGGTCATTCCAACGCAGGGAAGCAAGATTCAAGTCTTATAAGACCTGTGCGGTGCATGGGTCTTTGCTTTTTTGAAGGGGATATACGCGGGTATATCCCCTTTTTATAAGCAGACCATCTTCTCTTCACCATTCTGCCTCTGCGGACAATAAAATACACGAGGTGAATTCTATGGAGAACCACGACACATTCAGCGACCGCTTCGGGGCGTTCCTTGAAGCCAACCAGACCTGGGTCATCATCATTGCCGCCGTGGTGCTGGCAGCCGGCGTAATCGTGCTGCTCACGCTGCGCCGCAAGCATCACAACGCGCACGGCAGCTGGACGATCCGCGAGCTTTCCACCGCGGCCATGTGCCTGGCGCTCGGCTTTTTGCTGTCTTTCATCAAGGTGTGGACAATGCCGCAGGGCGGTTCCATCACACCGGCCAGCATGTTGCCTGTGATGTTGTTCGCGTACATCTACGGCACGCCCAAAGGTCTGATCGTCGGCTTAGCGTATGCATTGCTGCAGAGCCTGCAGGATTTCTATGTGGTGCATTGGGCGCAGTTTCTGCTCGACTACATCGTCGCGTTCACGCTGCTTGGGCTGGCAGGTCTGTTTAAAAAGAGCATCATCCCCGGCATGGCCATTGCCGGCGTGCTGCGTTTTGTGACGCACACCATATCGGGCGTGGTGTTTTTCGCCGAATACGCCGGCGTCGGCCAGAACGTCTGGGCTTACTCAGCGGGTTATAACTCTTTCGCGCTGATCGACTTGGCGATCTGCCTTGTCATCACGGCGCTGCCGCCCGTCCACCGCATGCTCCGCGACATGAAAGCACGGCTGGGCACGAAACCGGCCGTGGCTGTATAAGCTCTGAAAAATGCAAATGCTCTTATAAGCAATCAATCTGTTAGATTGCACCGTCAATGAGCACTTGATAGCCGACAAACAGCTGTACCATAAAAAGCAAGGATTCGTTTCAAGCATCCTTGCTTTTCTCATTTTTTTGAGCGAAAATGTTGTGATAGGCTTCCTTAATGAAATTTTGGGCAGGCTAAACAAGAGGATGCAAGTATGATAAAATCAATCGAAAAAAGCAAAACACCAAAAGACTATTCATATATATTGAAAACAAAAAATATTGACGAATGCCTTGCATCTCATCAAATCACAACGGCTGTTTTTTTAGTCTATGGAGAATTGGTCAACGGCTTTGTTTTTAGCGCCAACTACACTCTGCCGAGCTGCGGCATACCGTTTGAGCACTTCAATATTGCCATAGGCGCTGTAAGCAACGAGATAGTGGGCCGCGTCCGCGAAGTCTTCCTGGCCAAAGTCCTGCCTTCTTTTATTGATTGGATGAAGCAGCTGGAAAGTACAGATAAAACTTCCACAGCATACCGTGAAAAACATTTTTGTGTGCAGTGGGTAAACAATGGTTTTACAACGGATCAGAGTTGATTTTATCGCGGATTCAAATTCGCAGGCTCATAGGATTCGTGCTGCGGAAACGCTTTCACGCGCTTTAATGCCTTAAGCACATAAACCGTCAAATCCGTTTTATACTGGTAACCCGTCGCCTCCAGCAGCGTCAGCAGCTCACCCTTCCTTGTGGTCACATAGTGTGATTCGAGCTGGTTGAGCGTAATCGCGCAGGCATCCAGATAACACTTATCGCACCGGCATATGTCGAAATCCTCCATCAGCTCCCTGACCTTTTTGCGGACAAGCTGCTCCGTTATATTGACCAGCACATAACCGTCACTGACTTTTTTCATTCATACCCCTCCCGATAAATTGATAAACATTTGCAACATCACCAATATATCATAAAACATATCACTTTTCGATGCAACGAGGGCGGCACCACGAAAGCGCCAAAAAAGGCCTGCCGCGTGGAGCAAGGCCTTCTTTCCTGGATGTTTTTCCGGTTTACTCGATCACCAGCGCTGCGTCTTTGGCCGGCCGCGCGTCCATTTCGGCCTTCTTTAGCTC
>CAZNVX010000141.1:0-7524 GCA_964576225.1 uncultured Christensenellaceae bacterium | reverse complement strand
AGCTCCCGCCGCTGATGACGACGATGAACAAATCGTCAGGGCCCGCGTTGTCGACAATGTCGAGTATCTTTTTACAGGCATGATATCCTTGCTCATTGGGCAGTGGATGCCCGCCAACATAGACTTCAGTCTTATTGAAAACGTCAGTTTCCTCGGTGATTTTGACAATGGCAATACCGCGTGTCAGGCGATCCCCCAGTATTTCATCGACTGCCATCGCCATATGGTTGCAGGCTTTTCCAGCGCCTAACAGATATACATTCCGTTTTTTGGATAAGTCCCAGCTTTTGATACCGATATGGAGCATATTACCTTCAAGTCGCATAATGCTTTTGATTCTTTCTCTGGCATCAAGTTTATGCAATGTTCTTTCCGTAATATCTAAGACGATACGGCGGGATTCAACATCGCCATGGGAAAGGATCTGTTCTTTGTTGCGGATTTTCTGTATCATACTAACCTCCAAAGAATGCTCCACTATTAGATACATCATTGTATCACTGGCAGTGTATTAATTAAGATGGAAATGTGCTATACAAAAAGTATATTTTACTACATTCATAATGTCAATACTTAAATTTGCCCCATCCAGCAATTAAAATAGTCAAAATTTAAGGTTGACAACATAAAAAGTAGTATGATATTCTTTTTGTATCAAAAATAACAGTGATTGTATATAACGTATCTATTACTTTTATCAAGATTTTCATTATATTCTATATAGGAGTGTAAAACGTAATGAGCGAGAAAAAGTCGGAATTTTTGTACCTCTCCGAACCGGATATGATTGAAGCGGGTGTGCTGGACATGAGCCGATGTGTGGATGTAATGGATGAAGTATTTTCTTTACTCAGTAAAGGCGATTATCTTATGGGAGGTCCCAATCATAACAGCCATGGTATGGGTATTGTTTTTCCAAAAGAAACACCATTCCCAAACATGCCGGTTGCGGGGCCAGACAGACGTTTCGTCGCTATGCCCGCGTATTTGGGAGGGCGCTTCGATGTCTGTGGAGTAAAATGGTATGGTTCAAATGCTGCAAATACAACAAAGGGGTTGCCTCGGTCTGTTTTAACTGTTATTTTAAACGACAAAGACACGGGTGAACCTCTTTGTTTTATGTCAGCCAATCTGATCAGCGCAATGCGTACCGGTGCGGTTCCGGGTGTGGCAGCACGCTATCTTGCCCGGAAGAACGCTGATACCTGTACTGTTATAGGCTGTGGTCCTATCAATCAATCCTGTTACCGCGGGGTAATGTCTCAGATGCCAGGGCTTAAGGAAGTCATCTGTTATGACCTTTTTGAAGAGAAATCCAAAGCTTTTGCCAACTGGGCGGCAAGAGAATACGGTATCAAGGCTGTTGCCGCAACTTCGCTGGAAGAAGCGATGAGGAAAGGCGATGTGATTACGATTGCGGCGTCCCGGCTAAAGCCCTTATATCTCGAATCTTCCTGGCTTAAGAAAGGCGCTACAATATTGCTTTCAGGTCCGGCAAAAGGCAATGATGAGCTTTGGATCAATAGCCGGCTGGTATATGACCATGTTCAGTTGCATGAAGCATATGTAGAGGAAGCGATTTCATCTGGAAACAAAGCTGAGTATTACAGCGGCGTGATCGGCGGTCCTATCTATACACTTATCGATGCAGGCAAAGTGCAGCCTTTAAAGGAATCCGTCAGCCTTGGCGATATCGTGAACGGTGGACAACCAGGCAGAGTAAATGACGATGAAAACATCATTTTTGTCGCATGCGGCATGGCAGTCTACGATGTTGCATGGGGCTATGACCTTTATAAGTATTCCCTTGAGAATGAAATCGGGCAGAGGTTGCTGTTATGGAATGAACCACATCTGAAATAAAGTTCTGAAGGAGCGAGTTCAGATAGTCGATACAATCATTTTAGGAGAGGAGACTTTTGTGGAATTATTGATAATGGTAATATGCTTTTTTGTACTTATGATGTGCGGTCTTCCCATTGCATATAACATCATCATCAGTACCATTGCGTATATGCTCGTCAGCGGTTTTGACGTTATGCTCATAGGCCAAAAAATGTACGAGGGCATGAACAGCTTTTCTTTCCTGGCCGTACCGTTCTTCGTCATCACAGGTCAGCTGATGTTAAGGGGAAAACTGCTCGAATCGATGGTGGATTTTGTGAATGTCTTTTTCGGGCGTGCAAAAGGTGCCATTGCGGTTGTTGCGATTGGCGCATGCTTGTTGATGGGTTCGATTGTTGGCCTGGCCGTTGCAGCAGCAGCTTCATTAGGTGTATTCTTAATACCCATGATGAAAAAACAGGGCTACAGTCCAGGGTTTGCTTCCGGCGTGATGTCTTCCGCGTCTCTGCTTGGTCCGATCATGCCGCCCAGCGTGCTGATGATCATGTATTGTATCGCGGTTGGCAGAACTTCCATTGCGGGCGTATTTATGGCTGCGGTGATACCAGCCCTTATGATTGCCGCGATTCAGATGCTGGTTGCTAATCGTATTTCCAAGAAGCGCAATTATCCTTCATATCCAAAAGTATCGATAAGAGAAAAGCTCAGGGCCACAAGAAAAGCGATTCCCGCATTGATGCTTCCTGTTATTATTCTTGGCGGTATTTTCGGAGGAATTTGCACGATTACAGAAGCTTCGGCTGTCGCTGTGCTTTACAGCGCAATTCTGGCCATATTTGTGAACAAGGCTGTTAAACTAAAAGATGTGCCAAAGATTTTTAAAGAAGCGGCGCTGACTTCCGGCCTTGTGTTATTGCTGGCGGGAGCCGGCAGCGCAATGGCCTGGGCAATAGCAAACGAACAGGTGCTTGCTTCACTAATCGGACCTTTGTCGGCGATGCCGCCGTGGTTGTTCCTGCTGCTGATGAATATACTTCTTTTGATCAACGGTATGTTTATGGACGACTATGCTTCTGTTGTGATATTGGCTCCTATTCTTGCGCCTATCGCATGGGCGCTGGGAATCCATCCGCTTCACATCGCTGTGGTCATCTGTATTAATCTGGTTGTGGGCCTCGCGACCCCACCGTTTGGCATCACACTGTTTGTGACCAGCCCGATTGCCAAAGTGAGAATAGAGGATACGGTCAAAGAAGGGCTACCGTTTGTGCTGGCATCAATCGCAGTATTGCTTCTGGTTACCTTCATACCGGACATCAGCCTCCTGTTGCCAAGATTAACCGGTTTTGATCTGTAAAGGTGTATCATGTGAAACAAGGTTTCTATAGAAAACCATAATATTCAAGGAGGATAAAAGAATGAAGAAATGTGTATCTGTCAGATTGCTTACTCTCATCGTTGCATTAGTGGTAATGGTTGCTTTTGCGGGATGCGGAGCTCAGGAGACCAAAGGAAACGCGGCTGTCTCAGATGAAACCTTCGAGATTCGAATCTCGGCGTGTAACTCCCTAGACCACCCGCAGACGCTTGGCCTTGATGTCATGAAGCAATACATAGAAGCTGAAACACAAGGCAAAGTTAAGGTGAGCATTTACCCGAACAGTCAGCTCGGTGCGGAAGTTGAATCTGTCGAGCAGGTCAAAAACGGAACACTCGAAATGGCGACCGCATCTGCAGGCCCGCTTACAACATTCGAAAAGAAATTTGAGGTTTTGGATATTCCGTTCCTTTTCGATAACTACGAACAAGCGTGGGCTACCTTTGACAGCAAAGTCGGAACAGACCTGATGAAGACGCTTGAAGCAGGCGGCCTTAAGGGTTTGGCGTTTATGGAAAACGGTTTCCGTCATGTGACGAACAACATTAACCCCATCACTTCGATTGATGATTTTAAGGGGTTAAAGATTCGGACAATGCAGGCGCCGATGCATATGGCGAACTTCAGCGCGCTGGGCGCCAATCCCACGCCGGTTCCGTGGTCAGAGCTATACATGGCGATGTCCCAGAAGATCGTTGATGGACAGGAAAACCCACTTGCAAACATTTGGGAGCTTAAGATGAATGAGGTTCAAAAATATGTTTCGCTTACCGGGCATATTTATGATGCAATGCCGCTTGTGACCAATCTCAAATGGTTCAACAGTCTGCCGGAAGAGTACCAGAGGATCATTGAAAAAGGTGCGATACTTGGACAGAACTACAGCCGGTTTATCAACGCAAACCGCGAAGCGCTGCTGGCGGAGAAACTGACTGAGAAAGGTATGGCTGTAAATGAGCTGACGCAGGAGAACCTTGATGCAATAAAGGCCGTGTCACAGCCGGTCGTTGCTGACAAAGTTAAAGAAGATATCGGTGCTGAGTTTGTGGATGCGTTCCTAGCCGGAATCGAAGCTGTAAAAGCCGATACGGTTAAAAGCGTAGAATAAGGAAAATTTGCTTGAAAGGGATGATCATTTTGCTTGACACTCTTGAAAAAATCGTCCGGGTTATTTCTAAAATTGTACTAAAAGTCATTATGGTCATTGGTTTGGCAATGTTGATAATTGCACTGGCGCATGTCTTTGCCCGTTATATACTGAACAGTTCGCTCACATGGTCAGAAGAATTGTTAAAAATCATGTTGGTGTGGTTTTGCCTGTTAAGCGCATCATATCTTGCTGTGCGTAAAGATCATGTTGCAATTGTAATTTTTAAGGAGAAGCTATTCAAACGTGTTACGCCTCAATTGGAATTGATTGTGAGGGTGCTCATGTTTGTTGCATCTCTGGTTGTTTGCTATATCGGTGTGAGGATGATCATTAGTGCCGGCAGCAGAGTGACGCCCGCAATGAGTTTTCCCTATTCAGTTATGTATGCAGCGATTGCGGTTGCTTTTGGACTAATGGCGTTGTATGAGTTGAGGAATATGCTTTTTGCCTTCGCCAGACCTGGCGCGCTCTCTGCTGTGGAAGATGATAAACTTGAAGAAGAACTAGTTGCTGACTGTTTTGACGAGGAACAAAATTGCAATACATAACCTCAATACTATCGATTGGATGTTCTTAGGATAGGCATCTAATCGATAGTTTTTTAACCCTCGACCAACGAGGGCGGGGGTTAAAAAACAAAAAAAACATGCGCATAAAATTTGCATCCATTAAATCGAGTTTTGTTTTTCAAATATCAAGATAATCGAAATGGCTCTGCGCGCCATTTCATAGTATATAGCTTGCGCGAGTTCAGCATAACTTATAGCAAGACGATTATAAAAACTATTTGGAATAACGATAAAGCTGTCTTGCGAAAAAGAATAAGGAAATAAAGAAATATGTACCGAGTATCATTGATTAACGATAAAGCTTGTTTTAAGGATGAACATGAAAAAATTCAAATTAGTATTCCCAAGGCGTATTATATGGGAATGGCAAGCATTGAAGATATATCGCCTTTACAGGAAGCGCAATTTATCGAAAGAGTCTTAAAACCAGTAAGCGGAAAACGCTTAAAAGATATGGCGATTGAAAAGGATGCAAAAAGCGCTTGTATTCTTGTATCGGATGCAACCAGAAATGTGCCTACAGCAAAAGCAGCTGAATTACTTGTAAACGAACTGCTTGAAAGCGGTATAACGATCGAGAAAATACTGTTCATTGTTGCAATCGGTGTACACAGGGATGCTACCCCTGAGGAAATGCGGGAGATCCTGGGGGAAAATCTTTTTGGAAAAGTCACTATAGAAAACCACACGCCTTTTACCACAGAGAATCTGATTTTTCTTGGAACCACCTCGTTTGATACGCCTGTCGAGGTTAATAAACGTGCATACGAATGCGACCTTCATATTTCTATTGGAAAAGTTGAACCACATGAATTTGCAGGATTCTCAGGGGGACGCAAATCCGTTTTGCCTGGTATTTCTTCCGAAAGGACAATTCAATACAACCATTCAACAAAAATGCTATATTCGTCCAAAGCTGTGCCAGGAAATCTTGAAGGCAATCCGATCCACATGGACATGGTCGAAACGGCGAAGCTTTTCCGTATTGACTATACAGTTAATTTTGTATTGAATTCGCAGAATAAAACCACAGCGGTATTTTCCGGACCGATGCTGGAATCGCATCAGGCTGCTGTTGAATATCTAAAAGAATATTGCGGCGTACGTTTTGAGAAACCGGATATCATTATAACGACCCCTGGAGCACCTCTGAATATAGACTTTTACCAGTCTCTAAAACCACTTATTGCATTGACGGATATATTAGATGAAACGATTGCGGTAGCGCTGTATTGTGAATGCAGGGAAGGTGTAAATTCACCCGATATGCTAAAACCGTTCTACTATTCCAATGATCTTGATGAAATGATGGAATATATTATAAGAAACTATAAAATACAGATGGATCATGCACTGCTGATGTCTAAAATATTTAAAAAGAATGTGGATATCGTGGTCTATTCTCCAAACGTTTCAAACAGCGATATTGATAAAATGTATATGATACCAGCCGACGGTATTGAAGATATGATGAGAATAACTATAGAAAAATCGGGTAAGGAGAATCCAAAGATATTATTCTATCCGCAAGCACAAAGAAGCATTCCAGAATTAGTCTAACAGGTAATGAAGACAAAGAGGCTATCATGGAGGAATAAATATGAAAGAATATAACCCATACCAGGAAATGCTAGCCGTATTGGATATGGCAGCAGAGAAACTCGGGTACACGCTGAGTGATTATAATGCCCTTCGTTATCCGGAGCGTGAACTCAAAGTGGCAGTGCCCGTAGAGATGGATGATGGAATGCTAAGAGTCTTTACAGGTTACCGGATACAGCACTGCAGCTCGCGTGGCCCGTGCAAGGGCGGTATTCGCTTTCATCCCGATGTAGATCTGGACGAGGTAAAAGCGCTTTCCGCTTGGATGACGTGGAAATGCGCGGTCGTCAATATACCGTATGGCGGCGCAAAGGGCGGTATAGAGGTAGATCCGACGCAGTTGAGCACGCGTGAATTATCCCGACTTACGCGTCGATATACCGCTGCGATACTCCCGGTACTGGGGCCGGAGCGGGATATTCCTGCTCCGGATGTAAATACGGACGCTCGTATCATGGGCTGGATAATGGATACCTACAGCATGTTTAAGGGCTACGCAGTGCCCGGCGTGGTTACCGGCAAGCCGCTAGAGATTGGCGGTTCATTAGGAAGAAAAGAGGCTACAGGGCGCGGTGTTGCGATCGCAACAGACGAGATCGCATTCCGTACTGGATTGGATATGCAAAAAGCGAAGATCGCGGTACAAGGTTTCGGTAATGTCGGCGGTACGGCAGCTAGGCTGTTTTATGAAAAAGGTTATACTATTGTTGCGATAAACGATGTCACTGGCGGTTTATATAACGAAAAAGGCCTCAACATTGAAGCTATTGTAAGATATGTAGAGCTGAATAAAACGATTAAAGGTTACACGGAAAAAGGATGTAGAGATATCACAAATGAGGAATTGATGGCTCTTGACGTTGATGTATTGGTACCTGCTGCGATGGAGAACCAGATCACAAAAGAAATTGCGCAAACGGTCAAAGCGAAAATCATTGTGGAGGGGGCAAACGGGCCGACGACGACAGAAGCGGATGCAA
>CAZNVX010000140.1:0-7572 GCA_964576225.1 uncultured Christensenellaceae bacterium | reverse complement strand
TTGGATATGTATCAATATTCTTAACGTAATCAACGATCAGGTTCCCCGCCAGGGCAATTCCCTTATTCATGCCCATTCTCCGTAAATACAATTTCAAAAAAATTCTCTACCGTTTCATCCGGCTCAATATATTTCAGCGTGCCATTGTCATGCTCGAACGCGACGCCGCCAATGTGGTTGTTACACGGCTCAATCCCCAAAACATATTCCCTCTTGCAAAGATGCTTCCATTGGCCCAAGTATGGCAAGTTATCCGCGCTGTACGATAGAGTCACCCTGGTTTTCTCTCCCTGCATAACTACCCGCCCTTCTCTTAAACGATGGAGCACCGTCAGGTCTTCACAAGCATCCGCCGGCGAATAAAAATCATTATATGTATGTTTATTTGCTTCAGAAGCCGCGTCCACGCCGATGGATTTTTCGATATCTGCCAGTATTCTGAACCCCGGATACAAGAAAGGATACCCGAAATTATAATGATAAAGCACCATTAGAGGCTGGCGGTTCAAACCCAAATTGCAAATCCGGTCCTTTATTTGTATACTGTTTTCCAAATTGCTTGCCTTTATTTCTCTGTATAACACAAGGTTCTCGCCTTGATGCTTCGCTTGATGGACTTCTCCCCATATGTTCACATAACCATTTTGATCTATGATCT
Source organism: uncultured Christensenellaceae bacterium (assembly GCA_964576225.1). Classification (GTDB taxonomy): domain Bacteria; phylum Bacillota; class Clostridia; order Christensenellales; family SZUA-584; genus SZUA-584. Next base: position 6,914 of record CAZNVX010000140.1, on the reverse strand, counting down.
CATTACGATAGCCTGTTTCGCGGGCGGGAACATTGGATATTCTCCCATGCAGGCCGAAATGCTCTCCCCGAAACTCGCATGGCTCCCCTACCTGCGTCAGTCCGCATGTCACCAAAAAACCGCCGCCGAAACTGTACAGCCAATGGTCATCACGGTGGTCGTAATAGCATGGGTTTACAATTCCCGTTTCGGACAAATACGATATCAATTCTCCTTTATAATAGAGTTCTCCGATATCCATGCCCCTGTCTGTCAAAACGACAAAGTCAAGGCCGATGCCGTTATTGACGCGAATGGCATTCGTGCCCCTGGCCATCCCCTCTGAGTATTCAAACCTGGTAACATTGCATAGCTGATTCTTATTGCTTAAATAGTCTTTGACATTCATTTTTCAATAATCTTGGACTTTGAAAGCATCAGGTTGCCGAAATCCGCTTTTCCATATAAACAACATACTTCTCCAAACATAAACAACCCCACCAACTCCGTCACTAATTCCGAAGCCAACATCCCTTTCAGACCTGCGCAGCCAGAAACGATTGCATCTTTATCCTGATAAAACCCCTGTATTTGCACATCAACCCCATCTTTATTCGCTTTACGCAAGTCCATAGTCCTAACAAGGTCTCTCCCGCTTCTTATTTTCCTGTCAGAACAGCTTAAATGAACGTTAACACCTTCCCTGGTGGCAAATGTCACACTCTCAAAATCGTCCTGCAATATTCCGTGTTGTGCTTTTGTGTCCGTAAGCCACCGCATTTTCGCCATCCACTTTATCAAGAATTCGCTTTTCCGAGAATTCCAAACAATACTTACCCAGTATTATGCCGTGTATGTTTTTGCAGTCGACTTCATACCGATATCTTTCATCCGTAATCAGCAGAATACTGACCTGCGCACCTCGCTTGTGCAAAAGTCCGGCTTCATTGTTCTTCTAATTGAAAGCAGCACCGCCGCCCACGATCGGGCAATCAAGAATATGGCAGGGCTCGCTGATGTACGCGTTTTCATTGCCCGCGTTGCCAAACAGAACAATGGCAGCATTAACCCGATTAGACCGCGGTTTTAATATTATCCAGAACATCTCCGTAACCGCCGACCAGTTTTATTCCTTCAATAAGTTTTGGTAACCACACAGCTTTGCCAATGTCGCCGGTATCATGGCCGTTGTCGGCAATTCCAAGAGTAGCGCAACCAAAAATATCATCATCCAGTCTATTGTCCGGTGTAAAAAATCCAATCTTATGTAATGTGCTGTCCACCGTCTTACCCCTCATTGAAATTGATACATATCCAAAAGCTTCTTGCAGAATAACCGGGCGGGAGGATTCGGACCCGCCCGGAATATTCAACTTAACTTAAGTCAGTTTCGTCTTATCCTTTTTTCCATCTCAGCAACACTGCCGTGCTAAACCCTTCGCCGCTGTTGATGATTTCATACTCCCCAAAACACGCCGGCACAACTGCACTCTGGAAAAGCTCAATCTCTGCTGTAAGCTCCGGGTTGCTCTTCGAACGTATAGTCGCCCTAGTTCCAACTGTTAGCGTTATAATGTGCATAAACTTGCCTTGAGTATCGTTTTCCGCCTTGTTGTAATAATGCAGTCTTTCAATCTCAAAAGGCATCTCAGACACAGTGGAGTATCTGTCCATGGAATACTCCTGATTCCATGCCACAACCTTTGGCTTTGCCAGTAAATTATCCTTAACCCAGCTTTCCCTTCTCCATTTGTTATTGTCGAAGTCATGTTCCAGATGCATTTTCATAGGCTTTCCGGTCATGCTTTTTTTGTTGTCGTCCCATGAATTCCTTGCAAAGTCATACTCGAAAAAAGAGTATTCGGTACCTGCTATGCTGGGGCAGGTATCCATTTCGAGCACCATCTGGTTTCCTCCGTGACCATGAGCCGTACCCGGTGGAATTAGATACAAATCGCCAACATTGCTATCCCAGTTCGCAATATAATCTTTCCAATCTTTAATCTCTTTAAGATTGTTGGATTCTCTGCATTTTCTTTCCCACTCTTCAAGATCAACTTTGTCCTTGTACCCCATCCAGGTGTTTGCACCTTCGTATGCTTCGGCGATATAGTAGGTTTCATATCGGCCCAGCGGCTCATTGAAATGCGCTTTAACATAGTCTGTGCTGGGATGGTTGTGTATCGGCATGCTGATCCTCTCAGCAGGCTCAGGCTTTGGAAAATACCCATCGTCCAACCAAACGTCCAACGGGAACAGCTCAGGATAATTCTCATTAAGATATTTTCCAACAAACTGCTCGGGATACTGCATGAGGTTGACGAATGGCATGTTAAGCATTTTCTTAGCGCCAAAATCGATCAGGATGCTCAGCTCAGGACCGGCCAACTCATTCCACGCATTACACTCCAACCCGGGTACATCCCAGAGGTCTTTATACCTGTATGCGCCCCACGGCCCAGGCTGATAGATTTGGACTTCTTTGATAGGATATTTGACCATTGTCGAAATTATCTCATCGTACGCTTTTCTGGGTACCAGCTTTAAATCATCAAAACTGATCGCTTCAATGTAATAATCCATATTCTCTATGATAAAGCTCTTTTGATGGTGAAGCAGGTAATAGTCACAGTAGTAATACTCTTTCCATTCATAATTCTTGTCAGCACTTTCATATGAAAATGGAATGAGCTTGCCATCCCACATTTCCCACAATAGCGGCTGGCGTGTCTTATCAAAGTAATACTTTACATCAAACTCTGCTGCGAGCTCTTCAATTGCAGCGCCATAACCATATAAAACGATCACCTTTGCATCCGTTTGTCTGCTGCTCAGTTTTTTGCGCAGATTATTCACCTTATCCATATCCATCAAATCCTGAATGCAGCCGTCTCTGTTGGCATACCCAAAGCCCGGATCGTCGGTTATAAATTTTTGTTTATACCTTTTTATATCGCCTAAACTTTTAAATAGCGTGTTTGTACTGATTAATTCGACGTCAAGACCCTGATTCTCAAACTTTTCCTGGACTGCAGAAACAATCTTTTGAAAGTCAACGCCATACCATCCATCGAGCGATATTCTCATTTTACCATCTTGATCTTTTTTTGACTCAGCAATAGATGCAATCACATTATCCGACCCGAATATTATTGAATCCTTAGCATCATTACTTATCTTTATTCTGTTTTCCGCGTTGCGCCGATCCTCATAAAGTGGCATTCTGTTTTCCTCCTGAATGTTAAATTGTAAAATGCTGTGGTTATACGATTGATTTTTTGAGTAATTCTTCCTGTGTAACCTCCCCAGAGCTAAATTCACCTGTAATACGCCCATTGCTCATCACATAAATCCTATCGCACATGCCAATAATTTCAGGCATCTCGGAGGACATAATCACAATCGCCATTCCATTCTTCGCAAATTCGTTGAGTATCGAATAGATTTCCCGCTTGGCCCCAACGTCAATACCTCGGGTTGGTTCATCAACGATCAGTACTTTTATACCTTCCTTGGCTAACCACCGGCCCACTATTACCTTTTGCTGGTTGCCCCCCGAAAGCTTTTCAACCAGCTGTCCCGATGAGGGCGTTTTGATCTGCAGATCGCATACCATTTTTTCAACCAGTTTTGCCTGTTGCTTAAAACGAATCCTCCCGCTTATAGCCAGATCGTCTTCGGACGATATCGTTATATTCTTGGCAACTGATAAGTACGGGAATATCCCCTCATGTTTCCTATCTTCCGGAATATAGCCTACCCCCGCTTTCATCGCCTCCCAAGTCGCGTTTGGCTTAATCTCGCAGCCATTTACAATAACCTCTCCCGCATAACGAGCATCAAATCCGAATATCGCTTTAGCCAACTCCGTCCGCCCTGCACCCATCAATCCGGAAAAACCCACGATTTCTCCACTGCGCACATTGAAAGAAATATCTTTGAGCTTATCATTGGCAACATGGCGTACATCGAGCATTATTTGGCCCTTCTTGTTTTGAGTCTTGGGATACGATTCGTTAAGTTTCCTGCCTACCATCATGGTAATCAGCTCCTGCTCCGATAGTTGATCTTTATCCTTAGTCCCAATCTTGACGCCATCCCGTAAAACAGTTACCCTGTCAGCGATTCTGAAAATCTCTTCAAGTTTATGAGAAACGTAGACAATGGCAACCCCCTTATCCTTCAACATTTTGATTACATTAAATAGGTTGTTAATCTCAGTTGGGCTGAGGGCCGATGTCGGCTCATCCATAATCAATACTCGAGCATTGTATGTGATGGCTTTCGCTATCTCAATCAACTGCTGGTGTGCCGTACTGAGCGACCCCGTCAGAGCTTTCGGGTCAATATCAAAGCCCAAATCATCAAGAACTTTTTTTGCATCTTGATACAACTGTCTCCAGATAACCTTGCCGCCGCGATTTACAGGCCACCTTGCAAAAAAAATGTTTTCGGCTACCGAGAGGTTTAAGCACAGGTTCAACTCCTGATAAATGACACTAATGCCATTTTGAATCGCTTCTGAAGGATTCCTAAACTTAACTTTTTTCCCATTGAGAATCACGTCGCCTTGATATGTATAAACACCCGCGAGTATTTTGATGAGCGTAGATTTTCCTGCACCGTTTTCTCCCATCAGCGCGTGTATTTCTCCAGCATTTAGTTCAAGGTCTACCTCTTTCAATGCATAAACACCGGGAAATTGTTTATGAATATTTCTTACTTGCAGCACCGTGCTCATATTAACTCACCCATATCCCATCTAAATATTTGATTTGAGCATCTGCCTGCTTAAGTCTCTCTTTCTTTTTTCATCTAAGAGAACCGCTCCAATTATAACTACACCACGAGTAATCTCTTGATAGAAAGATGAGACGTTAAGTAGCACTAAGCCATTACTTAATACATTTAATAATACAATACCAATAATGGCCCCGAATAAATTGCCACGACCACCGGTCATACTAACACCACCTAGAATTACTGCCGAAATGACATACAACTCAAATCCAGTTCCAGTCGTCGGTTGTCCTGAATTCATTCTTGAAGCTGTTATGACAGCAGTAAAAGCAACAAGGGCCCCTGCGATCATAAATACGATTATTTTAATTTTGTCAACATTAAGTCCAGAAAGTCTTGCTGCAAATTTATTACCACCAATAGCATAAATCTTCCTCCCAAGTGTTGTGAATTTAAGTATGTAATATGCAATTAAAAGCAATACAATAAAGATTAATATGGAAACCGGTATGCCAAAAAGCATGCCTGTACCCAGATAATCAAATCCAGGATATGTATTTTCCACGGCTGCCGCTTGGGTCAGAACAAAGGTCGTACCTCTTAATACTGACATAATGCCAAGTGTAGTAATAAATGAGCTTATTTGCCCCTTTGTAACGATAAATGAGCTTACAAAACCCACCAGCGAACCAGCTAACAATGTGATTATTAGAGCTACAAAAAAGTTACCAACTACAGAATTTAAAAGAAACACCATTAAACATCCAGCCGCAGCTTGCATCGCACCAATACTGAGATCTATTTCTCCCATCAGTATTTGAAAACAGACGCCAATAGCCGCAATTCCCATAATAGAAGCTTGTTTTAATAGGTTCATAATATTTGTAACGGTAAAAAACATTGGTGTTAAAAAACCCAAAAGCACACATAACCCAACCAATGCAAGTAAAAGACTTAGTTGCTCTGCTTTTAGGAAGCTTCCAATTGCGCTTTGTTTTCTATGCAAAAAGTCATTATTCATCATATCCCCCTGAATCTAGCATTGCGGCTTCATACTAAAGCCGCAATGCTCTCTCCTTTTATTAGCTTAAACCCTTTACCGCTTCAAAATTGAGTTGGTACACACCGTCTGCTTTTTTATAGAAAGTACCAATGTTCTCTTGCGTGATCATTGTCATTGGTGATTCATATAGTTCCGGCAAGTCTTCTCCAGCAATGGCTTTTAATACTGCTTTTATCATAGACTGCCCATAAAGCTCTGGGAACAAAGCATAAGCTGCAGTCAGCGTTTTCTCTTCGATCATTGCAACACATGCAGGATTCCCTTCAAGTCCATGGGTAAGGGTAACCATTTTAGAGAGATCCATTCCCATCGCCTTGGCGGCTTGGATAGCCCCGAGAATTGAGTCATCATTGATTCCCATAATAACATTGATATCAGGATTGGCTGTTAGTGCATCCGTCGCGACTTGCAATGATTTCTCTTTGAACGCCTGCCCATCCACACTGATTATTTTATTAATCTTAACACCCGATTCTTCAAGTTTTTCTACAAAACCAGCCTCAACATTAACTGTATCTTCAAAACTTGGAAAACCAATGATTAAAACATTTGCTTCCATATTATGATCTAACAGATATTGTCCGGTCCACTCTCCCATTTTCTGACCATTTGTTTTCCAATAGGCTCCAACCATTGTCACAGCACCCTCAACGGAATTTGATTCTGTAACAGTAGGAATACCATTGTCAGCAGCTTTTTTTACACCACCTGCCAAAGCCAGCGGATCTATCGGGCTCATCACAATAGCATCTATGGCCTGATCTGCATATGTTTCAAGATGGCTAACCTGCTGCATAACGTCCGAGTTCGAGTCCGCTATCAACAACTCAATTCCGTTCTCGGCAGCTGCCTGTTCCATTCCGATAATGCATCTTTGATAAAACTCATGCGACAACATGTTCGCTACATATGCGATTTTAATTTTTGGCTCGAGTTTCTCACTCATATCTTCGCTTGACTGAGTATTTATGGCTTCTGATGGCTGTGATTCCGGTTTCTCTGCTATCGGAGCTCCGCATCCCGCGAAAAGCATGACAGCTAATAGTACTGCCAGAGTCGAGAATAATAATTTTTCTCTCTTCATTTTTGTATCTCCTTATATTTTATTTTCCTTTAGAAGGAAATTTCTCGT
>CAZNVX010000139.1:0-7586 GCA_964576225.1 uncultured Christensenellaceae bacterium | reverse complement strand
GGGAGGAAAGTCCGAGCTCCGCAGGGCAGGACGCCGGGTAACTCCCGGTGGAGGCGACTCTAAGGAAAGTGCAACAGAGATATACCGCCCCAGCGCTGGATTATACATATTGTGATCCGGATATGCATAATCCAGTGCTGAGGCAAGGGTGGAAAGGTGAGGTAAGAGCTCACCAGAGCCTTGGCGACTTGGCTGCTATGTAAACCCCGTCCGGTGCAAGATTGATAGTGGGCATGAAGCGGTTGCCCGCCGCGCCCCATGTAATCGCTGGAGCCTGCTGGCAACTGCAGGCGTAGATAGATGGCCGTTTAAGACAGAACTCGGCTTACAGGCTTGTCTCAAACCCATTAAAGAACTGAAGTCTTCGAGTCTTTGAATCTTCTCGAAGGCTTCTTTTTTTGTATTGATCTTTATTGAGCAGCGAATAATAGGATTATCATATCTGCGACGGAGGAGCTATGCAGAGAAAAAATGGCATCACCGTAACGGACGACCTGACGCTTTCCTGGCAGGAGCTGCTCGCGTACGCCCGTGACCTTTCGCTTGCAGGCAAAGTTGCCGTCAAAACAATGGACAGCCGACATATGGGCCTTGGGGAAGAACGACGCCGTATTGAGGCTGCATTTTTGTCTGCCCGTGAGCGAAAACACACGGGAGATGAGCTTCCGGCCATCGCTGAATGGTTTTATGACAACCGTTATTTGTTTATTGAGCAGATCAGGCAGATTGAGCTGAATCGACAGGTCTATCGCTTGCCACACATAATGGAAGGCCGCTTCGCGCGTTATCCGCGCTGTTTGATGCTGGCCACCATATTGCTGCGTCACAGCGCTTACCGTGTATCTTTGGAACACATTCAGGAATTCCTCGAAGCCTTTCAGCAGGAGACTGGTTTGGATTCCGGTGAGCTATGGGCTTTTGTGGACATGTTAAAAATTGCTTTGCTGCGCGCTGTTTCCGCACTGGCACGACAGAATGTGATGACCTTGAAGCTGTGGCATCAGGCCGAGCGTTTCTGCGATCAAATCGGGCAGGACATGAAAGTGAATGAGCAGGTGCTGTCCGAGTATAAAAAGTATATAACGAACGCTGTTTTTATTGAGCGGGTGATGGCGCTGTTGCGTGAAAACCCTTGCGCGGCCGATTTAACCGACAGCATCAACTTAAGACTCTCTGTGCGGGATCTGTCTGTGGACCGGCTTGTCAGACAAGCCCATACCGCACAGGCCAAAAGCATCTTGCATATTTCCAACGCCATCGCCTCGCTGAGGATACTGGCCAAAGTAAATTTTGAACAGGTATTTGAAAGCGTATCTTTGGTGCACCGGTTCTTAGCCACCGACAAAGACTATGATGATATGGATTACGACTCGAGGGACTATTATCGCCGTGGCGTAACGGATATCGCAAAATACATGCAGGCGTCTGAACCCGCTGTGGCGCGGGCTGCTATAGACCTGGCCGTTCAGAACAGGGTCCACGTGGGGGTTTATATCGTGGGAGACAGGCGCGGCGAGCTGATGAAAATCCTGGGGCACGTGCCCTGTTCGGCGCGTTTTATCGCGTTTGCAAGGCGGCATATGCTGCTTCTGTACGCGGGCGGCGCGATGGTATCCACGGTGGTCAGCGCGGGGCTGCTGAGTTTGTCCTTGTTTGTCAGCTACCCGCCTGTTTATGGCATATTGGGGTTTCTTGTGAGCCTGATCCCCATATATACAGTGGCGATTACAATCAGCAACCGGCTGATGACGCTGCTCAATAAACCCGCATTTATACCCAAAATGGCTTTCAAAACAGGACTGCCGCGGGAATGTGCCACAATGGTGGTGATACCGGCACTGCTGACAAGTGTTCAGGACGGAGAAGAACTGATTGAAAAGATGGAGGTATACTGGGCGGCCAACCAGCAGCCTCATCTATATTTCACATTGCTGTCCGACTTCAAAGAGGACAAGAACGAGATCGCCTCAGACGATGAGGGCATCATAGAGCGGGTCGAACACTTGATTGACAGCCTGAACCAAAAATACGGCAAACCGATATTCTTTTATGCACAGCGAAAAAGAACGCTGATACATGAGAATGGGCGGTATGGCGGATATGAACGAAAACGCGGCGCTCTGCTTGACTTTTGCGCGCTGGTCAACGGAAGCGCGGACGCATTCGTGCATGTGACAAAAAACATGCCTGCATTCATTAAATATATGATCACACTGGATGCGGACACAGCGCTCGCGCGTGATGCCGCGATAAAAATGGTGGGGGCGATGGAGCATCCGCTTCACCGGCCGGTGGTGGATGAGAAGACGAATACCGTGACAAACGGCTTTGGTATTATGCAGCCGCGAATTGGCGTCGATGTGGTCAGCGCTGCCAAATCACGCTTCTCGCTGGTGTACTCAGGCAAGGGTGGTCTTGATACCTATGCCAGCGCCGCGTCGGACGTTTATCAGGACGGTTTCGGTACCGGAATTTTTACAGGGAAAGGCATTTTCAATCTGGCTGTCTACTTACAGGTGCTCAAGGATGCGTTCCCTGAAAACAGCATCCTTAGCCACGATCTGCTGGAAGGGAGCTATTTGAGATGTGCGCTGCTCAGTGATGTGGTGCTGATGGACGGATGCCCCGCAAGATATATATCGTGGGCCGAGCGGCAGCACCGGTGGACACGCGGTGACTGGCAGCTGCTGCCGTGGCTGGCCCGCAAAGTTCGAACGAAAAGTGGCCGCGTTAAAAATCCCTTGCCCGGGCTGGCCAGGTATCAGATCATCGATAATATGCGGCGAAGCTTAACGATGCCGTTATCGTTTATCGTGATAGTGCTTTCGCAGACCGCATTTTACAGCTCGGCTTTTTTCTGGTTTATTTCCGGCGTATTGCCTTTATTTATCGATGGCATACTGGATTTTGTAACGCGAATATTGACATTGGCCAGAAACACAGGAAAAGGAACCACAGTCAAAGACATCTGGTATGAAACAAAAACGTTGTTTGAACTGTCGGTTTACAGGCTCGCGTTTCTGCCTTATGAAGCCTATCTCACTCTGGACGCCATCGTGCGGACACTCGTGCGCGTTTTGATCACTCGCCGACGTCTGCTTCAGTGGGTGACCGCCGCCGAGGGTGAAAAGAAAGCCAGGGATGGAGCTGTTTATTACTGGAGAAGGCTGGCGGCGGCGCCGTCGCTGGCGGCCGTTCTGTACACGCTGTCTATATTGTCCACTCGATCCTTCTCATTGGTGGCGTTTGGGTTGTTCGCGATTTGGTTTTTTGCTCCCACCATTGCATATACCATCAGCCGCGCAAAACGCACAAAACATCAGGAGCTTCTGGCCGGACAAAAGGTTTACCTTCAGGACGCTGCACTCAAGACATGGCGGTTCTTTGAAAGATTCTCAATGTATGAGGAATACTACTGGACGCCGGACAATTATCAGCAAAGCCCGAATAAAGGCATAGCGAAGCGTACGTCTCCCACCAATGTAGCATTCTCAATGGCTGCGGTTGTGTGTGCATATGAAATGGGTTTTATCACATGCCAGTCGGCGATCACGCGGCTGAGCCGCAGCGTGGAGGGGATGGAAAAGGCGGAGAAATGGAAAGGGCATCTGTATAACTGGTACGATATTACGAATTTGGCGCCTCTCGAGCCCAGATATATATCATCGGTCGACAGCGGGAATCTTGCATGTTATTTAATCGTGGCGGACGAGGCTGTCAAAAGCATGATGTCCAGCCCTTTCGCGGCTCATTTGCAGCAGGGGTTTGAGGTGATATCGCGTGAAAATCAGCAAGCGCTGTCGTTTGTTATAGAAGGCGATATTTTCAACGCCGTCATCGCACTCGATCTGATAGAGGCCGCTGCGGGAAGCCGGCTGGCCGCGTATGTCGATCAGGTCAGCGCCTATTTTAACAAGCATGCATCATGGGCGCGCGTGCTGAGCTCATTCCCTGCCAAGCAGCTTCCGCTGTATGCAGATGAGACCAAAACGCTGCGCGACAGGCTAAGGCACATCGGCATAGCAGAATACGTCAGTGCTTATCACGGCCTGCTTGAACTGCTGACCGATGTGATGGAAAAGTCAACAACGCGCGGCGATACCGTGGTGCTGGACTGGGTGCATACGATGGAGACAGCACTGGCAGAGAGCTATGTGGCGTGCCGTCGGCTTGCTTTGCGCGCTTCGAAGCTTCAAAGACGCATAGCCGAATTGCTCGATGCAATGAATTTTGCGGAGCTGTACGATGCGGAGACGGGATTGTTTTCTATCGGATACTCGGTGCGTCAGGATGCCCTGAGCGATACTCATTACGACTTATTCGCGTCTGAGGCGCGCCAAACAAGTTTTATCGCCATTGCCAAAGGCGATGTACCCGAAAAACACTGGTTCCGTTTGGGACGCCCGCTTGCCATAGCTGGCGAAGGACGCGTGCTGCTCTCGTGGGGAGGCACCATGTTCGAGTACATGATGCCGCTGCTGATCATGAAGAGCTATGATTATACGCTGCTGGGTGAAACCTACAGGTCGGTGGTGGATGTGCAGTACGCCTACGCTGAACAGAAACGCGTGCCCTGGGGTATTTCCGAATCCGGCTATTACGCATTCGATCTGCATATGAATTATCAGTACAAAGCGTTCGGCGTACCGGGGCTGGGACTGAAGTCCGGCTTGGTCAGAGAGACGGTGGTGTCGCCCTATGCATGCTGCCTGGCGCTCCCGGTCAAGCCGCGTGCCGCGATAGCAAACCTGCTCCGCTTCGAGAAGATTGGCGCGAGCGGACACTATGGTTTTTTTGAAGCCGTTGATTATACGCAGTCGCGCCTGCATAACGGGAAAAAGAAACGCATTATCAGAAGCTATATGGCGCATCACCAGGGAATGATACTGGCGTCGATATTAAACGTGCTGACAGGCGGACGTCTGCAGACGCTGTTCCACAATGCCACCTGCGTCAAGGCCACCGAACTGCTGCTTAAAGAAAAGGTGCCGCCGCGCAGTGTAACAATGGATTTGACAGAAAAGCCGCCCGAGAAGCAGGCGTTCGCAGAAGAGATTCGCGCCACGCGCGTATTTACATCGTTGACGCAATATCCCGAAGCGCACTTTTTGTCCAACTCAAGCTACACTGTCATGCTGACGCAATACGGAACCGGGTATTCGGCATTCCATGGCAACATGATCAGCCGATGGGAGAGTGACGTGCTGCGCCGCGCTCCGGGCATTCATGTCTATATCAAGAACATGGATACGGGCGGCGTATGGTCAGCTGCGTTTTTACCGACCTGTCTGCTGGCTGACAGCGATAGAGTGAGCTTTGAGCCGCATAAGGCTTCCTTTTCCCGTGCGGTGGGCAGCATAGAAACCACGCTTGAGGTCTGCGTCTCTCCTGAGTGCAACATGGAGATAAGAAGCCTGAATTTAAAAAACAACGGTGAATATCCGGCCAACCTGGCTGTCACGTGTGCGTTTTCACCGGCGCTGAGCACCGAAAGGGATTTTGAGGCACATCCCGCTTTTGCCGAGCTGTTTGTGGAAACGCATGCCTATCCTGAGCAGGCAATGGTGAAAGCCGGCCGCAGGAGCAAGAACCTGCGCTGCGCGCTTAAAGCGCTTTCAGATGGTCCGGTGGAGCTGATGACGGACCGCGCTTATATATTCGGCAGGCGCAATGTATTTGGGGCGCCCGCCTGTATGTGCTCGCCGCAGTCTGAGAGAGATGTGGCCCGCGCCGCCGGCATCCGGTGCAGCGTAACGGTAGATAAAGGGCAAAGCGCCGATGTGCATTTTCTGATCGCCGCGGGAGACAATGATGAAACGGTCAATAGCTGCCTTGCGGGGATCTCCGGCACGGAGGACGTCCGGCGTGTTTTCAATTTGGCATGGACACATGCGCAGGTGGAGATGCGGTATTTGAAGCTGGAAGGCGCGCAGGTCAACCTTTTTCAGCGCATCGCGTCACGCACCGTCATCCGCATCCCGTCAACATGCATGGCTGCCGGTGAGCCGTCCGGCCGCGAGACGTTATGGAAATTTGGACTGTCGGGTGACCTGCCGATCGTTTTTATGCATGCGCATGACGACGCGCATATCGATATCATTAAGAATGTTGCCAAGGCGCAGGAATTCATGAGTCTGAAAGGGCTGCCGGCGGATTTTGTGATTATCTATGAAGGCGGGGATGCCTATCTGTGCCCTTTAAGGGACAAGGTCACGGAACTTGCGCAGGCGGCGTCAGGGCGGCCTTGCAACCGAATCACGGCACTGGCAAGGGAAACGCTCAGTGAAGACGATGTTGCGACGCTGATGGCGGCAGCGTGCCTGGTGCTGAACGACCAGTCATCTTTGGAAGAACAGCTCAAAGCGCCGTCGCCTGCAAGGGCGTTCACAGTGTTTGAACGCAACGGCGGGTTAGAAAAAATACGTGCGCCCAAGCGACTCAAAGCGTTTGATAATGGTACGGGAGGCTACATTAACCGAGGGACCGAATACTGCATTGATGTGGGAAATCAGCCTCCGTTGCCGTGGAGCAATCTTCTGGTGGGCATGAAGCTGGGAAGCCTTATCAGCGCGGGCGGCGGAGGCTATACCTGGGCGGAGAACGCCAGAATGACACGTCTGACGCCGTTCAGGAACGATGCGCTGACCGATGTTCCCGGGGAAGGCGTGCTGATTCGCTGTGACCGGACAGGCACCGCGTTCAGCACATCGCCGGATCAGTTTGCACAGGGGCATTACCGTGTGACTCATGGCTTTGGATACACTGTGTTTGAACGCTACGGGGGCTTAAACACACAAATCACGTATTATGTGGACCCGAAGCTGCCCATAAAAGTCGGGCTGCTAAGTGTTATCAACAACACCGGTCGGGACGAGACGCTTTCCGTATACTACTACGCTGAGCCGGTGCTGGCGGCAACGGTCAGCAGCGGCATCCGAACCCGGTTCGTCGGCAACAGGCTGCAAGCGTCGTCGCCATTCGGCGAAGCCGGACGGGTGATGTTTATCGCCATGCCGGGAGAAAAAGTGCGGTATACGTCGTCCGCACATGAGTTTTTTGGCGTGCCGGGATACAGCATTTGGCCTGAAACGCTCAAAACAGCAGAGCTGTCAGACACGGCTGGCTGCGGCTCGACGTTGCTCGCATTGCAGACGCGTATCCGCCTTAAACCGGAAGAACAGAAAAGCATTGTTTTGCTGATGGGTTATACTGACGGCGCAGATGTTGAACCGGCCCTTCGCGCTGTGAACAATGCGGGCGCCGCGGTCAAACGGCTTGAAGACACACAAGAATACTGGAAGCAGCTGGTGGATGGTATACGGATTTCGACTTCCGTCAAATCGTTTGATACGCTGGTTAACGGCTGGCTGCTGTACCAGACATACACCTCCCGGCTCTGGGGACGCACCGGTTATTATCAGTCGGGCGGTGCATATGGCTACCGTGACCAACTGCAGGATGTGCTTGCCCTCGTTTATACCAATCCTGCGCTGGCACGCGCTCACATACTCCGTTGCGCAGAGCGTCAGTTTATCGAGGGGGATGTGCTCCACTGGTGGCATGAGCCGTCAAGCGGCGTGCGCACG
>CAZNVX010000138.1:416-7638 GCA_964576225.1 uncultured Christensenellaceae bacterium | reverse complement strand
GGCCGCCCTGTCCAGCAGCCGTTTCATCGACGCCAGCACAAAATGCTCGATGTGCGCCAGCGCCGCTTCGATAACTTCGGGCGCTTCATACAGCATCACCAGCGCGTCCTCCATGCCGAATAAATCCATCAGCGTATTGAAGGGCGGCAGAAACCCCAAGGTTAATATACGTGCAAATCTTCTGTCGATAGCCTTGGCACGCACACTCAACAGGTCATAATCAAATATATCGGGCGTTGGCCAGTGGTAAGCCTCCACCTGGCTGACCGTTTCCGTCCCTTGCAGCGGAAAACCGCCGCGCGGGGTGCCATAACCGGCATCATAGTTATCCACAGAGCCCCAGATCGTTTTGCCCGGCTCCGTGAATCTGGCGCCTGTGTAATCCACTTTTCGAAGATCGCACTGCAAAAAGCTCCGCAGCTCATCGCCGGAATTCACGCCGAAAGCGCTGCGCCATGCATCGATATCATCCACACGACCCAGAAACACCGGACACCGGTCCGGCTCATTGTGACCGACCGCGGTCATCACACGCTCACGTTCCGTCATGGCGGTTCCTTTCCGGCCGCTAATCACACAGGCGGCCTTTCATAAAGCTGTTTTGCGACGCCGCCTCGGGGTTCACGGTGTGGGGCGGCAGCGTGCCGGAAAGCAACGCCGCAAGGTCAGGCGCTATCTTGCCGGGCGAGCCGTAAAACGCGTCGCGCGATCCCCCGGCCATATGCGGCGTGACGGTAATATTATCCAGCCGTACAAGAGGATAATCCCGCCCCGGCGGCTCCACATTAAACACATCAATGGCCGCGCCCGCGATACGCCGGTCGCGCAGCGCCTCAAACAGCGCATTCTCATCTATTACAGCCGGCCGCGCCGTGTTAACCAGATAAGCGGTCGGCTTCATCAGCGCAATCATGTCCGCGTTGACCAGGTGCTCTGTCTCCTTGGTGCTGCGCACATGCACCGACACAAAATCGGATTCGCGCATCAGCTCAGGCAGGCTGCACGCCAGAACGCCGTCAGGCAGCTGTTTGACAAACGGATCAAACACGAGAATACGCACATCGAACCCGCTCAGACGGCGCGCCACAGCGCGTCCAATCTCACCAAAACCGATCAGCCCCACCGTTTTGCCAAACATATCTGGAATGTAATATGAGTTGGGATAGCGCCGAACCCATTCGCCGTTCTTCATCAGCAGGTGGCCGCGCGCGATGTTGCGCGCTTCGGCCAGCATCATGCCGATGGTGAAATCGGCCACAGAATTGGCATTGCGGCCCGGTGTGTTGACGACCAGTATACCCTTGCGCGTGGCATATGCCACATTGATGTTCTCACACCCCGCGCGCAGCACCCCAATACACCGCAGACGCGGGCAGGCATCCATCAGGCGCTGCGTCACCGGGCAGAACTGCGTGACGAATATATCGCAATCCCGGGCTGCGTCGAACACATAATCCGGCGGCTGCAGCGCTTCAGCGCCCTCACTCTCCACAATGCTGTTCAGCCTTTGAAGCTCCGCCTCATCCGGCAAAGCCCAGTCGAGCACGCACACATCGGCGTCCAGCACGGACAATCCCTTCGCTATCACGTCCGCCGGAATGAAATGATCCCCAATACCAAGTATTTTTACCATAATGATTTCTCCTGCTGCAGCACGCGCGGCCTGCATGTTGCCTGATATTCCTGATGTTGTGATGGGCATGGAATGGCATTGCTGAACACACGCGGGACAGTGCGCCGCCATAAAGACCGCAGCCAGGTCGGTGCGGTAAAGACAAAGAGAAGGGATAAGTCTGCTAGCTAGAGCAGCTCAATGATGCTTCGTCCCGTTGATTCGTCGGTCACCAGAAAGTTGATCACATCGGTACGCAGCGCGCCGATGATAGAAAGCACCTTTTGCTTGCCCGCGGCGATACAGATCACGTTTTCAATACGACGCAGGTTGTCCTCGTCGATGCCCATCACACGCGCACTGTAATCGTTCTTTAAGAACTCGCCCATCAGGTTAAACCGGCGCGCACAGATGTCGCCGATCACCAGCGAACGGTTGGATTCATACATCGCTTTCATCTGCGCCGGCTCCACAATCATCCGTGTGGAATACCAATCCGGCGGCGCGCCGGCCGACACAATGGCCGCATCCATGGTGTTCCATTTGTCCATTATGGATTTCATGGATGTGCTCTGCATATACAGATCCCTGTCCGCGATGGATTCGGCAATGGCCGGCGCGTAAATAAACGACGGGGATCCCTGCAGTTTTTCGGCAAACATGCGCACCATTTCATTGAGCTGGTATTCGGACGAAATGCGCGACGTGCCGCCGATCAGCGGCACCACGTTGATATCGCTCAGTTTGTTTCGGTTGGCGAACGACAGCATGAATTCGTAGCATGTGGACCCCCACGCGATACCCACCGTGGAGTGGCTTTTTAATATGTCCTCGGCATAGTCGGCTCCTTGAGATGCGATAACCTTTGTGATCAGATGGATCGAATCAATGGCTGTGGGCACCACCAGACAGCCCTTGAGCCCGAAACGGTGGGCGAGGGCGTCAGACACATCCTGAACATTGTTTTTCGGGTCTTTGATGCTGATCTCCACGATCCCGAATTCCCGCGCTTCTGAGAGCACCATGGATATCGAGGAACGAGAGATGCCCAGCTGCTGCGCAATCTTCTCCTGGGTTAGCCCTTCCATGTAATACATCTTGGCGACCTGAACCATCAACTGAATATCATACCGCGCCTTCATTTCCCCAATTCTCCGTTCGTTTTTATTACAACGACCTCCACCTCGCCCATACGGTGTCCAGGCTCTTTAAGAGATCCTTATAAATTTCATATTTTTTCCTGTATATACCTCCAGTGGCCGGATCCGGCTCACAGGTATATCTGACGCGCGCCATGCTCTGCGCCGCCGTTTTTAAATCGGGCTGGTCTCCGGCAGCCACAGCCACGCACATCGCCGCTCCCAGGGTGCCCAGCTCTTTCGCGTCCGATACCTCAATGGGCATCTGCAGCACATCGGCAAACATCTGCACCCACAACGGCGATTCGGTCGCACCGCCCGAAATACGCACCCTGCTGGGCATATCGGTAAAGGTAAGCAGCTTCTCAATATGCATCATAGCCGAAAACACCACGCCTTCATACATTGCGCGGATCATATGAGCCTTGCCCTGAGAGCCGTCAATGCCAATAAAACAGGCTTTGGCATCGGGGTTTACATTCGTTCCATATAGAAACGGCAAGAATATGACGCTGCTGTCTTCCGGCTTGAGCGAAGCCACCATGCTGTTGCAGTAATCATAGACGTTGTCGCGCCGTTTGCCATCGTCATCCGTCAAAAAGCTGCTGATAAACCACTCCAGATTACCGGCAGATGTCATGCTGCCTTCCGTCGTCAGGTAATACCCGTCGAGACAGAACAGCGACGTCATGAACAGGTCTTCGGAATAAACGGGGATGCGGGATATAAAGCTGTTGATGCTCCATGTCCCCGCTATAACGGACATCTTGTCGCTGTCGGTTACGCCCACAGCCAGACAGCATGAGGCGCAATCAAACAGTCCACCCGCCACCAGTGTCCCTTCTATCAGGCCGGTTTGGGCTGCCGCCTCTTTGGTGATGCGGCCGCAGTCGTCCGTTGAAAGCTTTACAGGTGGGAAGATGTGCTTATACTTCTCCAGGCCAAATTCAGATAGTATTCTATCATCATACTCCCTTGTTTGCAAGTCCATGACATTGATAGCGGACATATCGGTGATTTCGCCGTACACTTCTCCGGTCAGGCGATACCGGATGTAGTCCTTGCACTGCATAGCCCAGCGTGTTTTGTCCAGCACATCAGGCTGATTTTCCCGAAACCAAGCCAATATGGAGACCGGCTGACCCGCCCAGAGTATCTGCTTGGTCAGCGGAATGATGCGCGTCTGAACGCCGTCTGCCAGCCACCGGCGCACCACCCCGGCCGCCCGCGTATCGGTGGAAATGATACCGGGAGCCGTCGGGTTCCCATGCTCATCGATCATATAAACCCCATTGCCGTGACCGGTCGTCGCCACACCAGCTATATCGTGGGGATCGACGCCCGATTTGGCGATCACATCGCGTATCACCTTGGCGTTGGATTCCCACAGCGCGTCGCTGTCGCGCTCCACAAATCCGCCCTTGCGAATCACCGGGTTTGCCGACGTGCCTGCCACGGCAATCTCCCTGCCGTCTGTCGTATAGAGCGATGCCTTGGTCTTGCTGCCGCCATTGTCCAGACCCAAATAGTATCTTGCCATAACACGGTTCTCCTCTATCTGAATTTACCGGATATCATGTGGTGAACATCCCGCAACGCGCCGTAGATGTTTTTATAGATCTCATGGTAATACTCTGCATATTGTGCCGCACGCACCGCATCCGGTTCATAGACGATGCCTGGCTGGCGCACACCCAAAATCGCATCGCGCTCGTCCCTAAAAACCCCGACACCGATGCCGGCCAGCATCGCCGCACCGAGCGGCGTCGCTTCATAAAGCTTTGGCACCTCAATCATTTTGTTGCACACATCGGCCTTGTTTTGCATCCAGAATGCGTTTTTTGTGGCGCCGCCCACCGCACAGATTCGCCCGGGCGCAATGCCAAGCGCATTTTCCAGCGCTTCCACCATGCCGTAGAACTGGTAGTCCAGACCCTCAATGGTCGCCCGGATGATGTCCGCCTTATCAACAGCGTTATGCAGACCGATATATGCCCCCATAGAATTCGCGTCGATGGCAGGCGTGCCCGCACCCGAAAAATGCGGCAGGAAGAAGCAGCCGTGTGCGCCCACAGGAGACTTTTGCGCCTTATCCATCAGCAGCTTCCAAACGCTGGCGTTAATACGCCCGGCTTCGGCCATCTCCTCAGCAGCCAGGTTGTCCTTCAGCCACTCCGTCATGTCGCCGCACACCGTGGACGCCACAAAGCAGAAACGGTCACGCGCCACATGGTTTTCCACGTAATAGCCGCTTTCAAATATCCTTTGGTCGTGAGACAGTGTGGCGGATGCCTGCAGCACCATTTCCCAGGTGCCCGTCACGTCCATCACCACATCATCGTCCACCGCGCCCACTGCCAGTGCCGCACAGATGTAATCGTGGCCGCCCAGCACCACCTGTGTGTTTGGGGAAAGCCCCGTCTCCGCCGCCGCGGCCGGCGTCACCTTGCCCAGCACCGTACCGCTCGGGTGGATATCCGGGAAAATACGATCCGGCACACCGGCCAGACCGATCAGTTCGGATGACCACGCCTTTTGAGACTGATCCAGCACGGACGTGTTCCAGGCCATGGAGTAATCCGTCGCCTTCTCGCCGCAAAGCTTGAAGTTCACAAAGTCTTCGATCAGCAGCCACTTGTCCGTTTTTTCGATAATATCCGGATGGTTCTGCTGCATCCACATCATGCGGTAAATGCTGTGAATCGTCATCATCTGCGCGCCCGCTGTGTCAAAAATGCGGGCCTGCCCCACACGGCCGGAGAACTCTTTGGCAATGTCGATGGTGCGGGGGCAATGCCACGATATCAGCGGATACAGCGGCTGGCCGTCCGCGTCGAGCGGCAGGCCGTCCATGCCGAAGCCGGTAACGGCCACACCCTTCACCTCGCTGCGGTCATCAAGCGGCACAAGCGCCTCTCTGGTCGCCTCACACACCGCGCCCCAGATTTTATCCGGCTCCCATACAGACCAGGTCGGATGCGCCGGGTCTACATGGGACAGCATGGTCGGGCGGCTGCCTTCGGAGACAAAGCAGCCCTTTTCATCGTACACCACCGCCTTGATGCTTGTCGATCCCAAATCGATGCCGAGCAGTAAAGCCATGTCCACCCCCTCCTTTTAATGTGCGATCGGATATGTCCCGTATTTTTTTACAGCGTCCAGCATCGCCAGATAGTTTTCCGGCTTGACGGAGGAATGGATGCTGTTGCTGGACGAGAGAATATAGCCGCTCCCGGGCGCCGCAATACGTATGCAGTTTTTTGTCTCTTCCGCCGTTTCTTCGGCGGAGCGGAACACCAGCGTATTGGCGCAGTCCACGTTGCCTTTTATGCAGATGCGGTCGCCATAGGTCTTCTTGATATGCTCAAGGCTCATGCCGGCGATCGGATCAATGGGGTCCAGACAGTCGATGCCGGAGTCTATGAAATAATCAATCAGAGGCATGATGTTGCCGTCTGTGTGCTTGATCACCATCAGCCCCATCTGCTTGTAAGCGCCCATCACACGGTTAAGCGGCTCCACGAAAATATCCTCGAACATTGCCGGAGAGATCATCGGCCCGCTGTTGTATGCGACATCGTCTCCGGTATACACCACCTTGACGCCGCGTGCTTTGGCCTGATGCGCCAGCTCAATGTTGACATCCACCGTCATATCCACAATGTCACGGATGAATTCGGGCTCGTCGATCACCTGCATGATGAACTCATCAAAAGGCATCAGCCGGGACGGTATGGACCAGACATCGTTTAAGTGGAAAACCACCGCGCGCTTTCCGCCGTATTTGTCCAGCGCCTTTTCCAGCGATGCAAACCTCTCAGGCGCTTTGGGGTTCGGCGGTCTGAACGCTTTCAAATCCGCGGGTGTGCGCAGCGGTCCGTCCACCGGGAATGTATGCGCTTCACCGGTGTTTTTGGATATGATGCCCCACTCGTTCTTTTTATAGCCGTCGCCCACAGGCTCAGATTTATAATCCGGATCCACACAGATTGCATCCAGGTCCATCCTGTCTGAGAACTCGGCGTAATCGATACCGCCGGGAATAATGGCGTCGATCACCTTTTGATCGATCCACCATTCAAATGTGGGCACGCGATCCACCGGCTCCCGGCGAAGCGCCGCCAGTATTCTTTGCTCGGAATTCATTTGGGTCTCCTTTCAGGACTTAGAAATTGACTTATGTTATTTGGGCGGCAGATGCAGGCACGCACCGATGCTGTCTGCCGCAGCCTCCATAAATGCTTCTGAGAATGTCGGGTGCGCATGAATGATGCCCGCTATCTCATGCGCGGTCACCTCCATGGCCATCAGCGCGGCCGCCTCGTTGATCATTTCCGCAGCCGCCGGGCCCACGATGTGTACGCCCAGCACCTCGCCGTAACGCGCGTCGCTGATCACCTTCACAAACCCACCTCATCACCCGAACCCAAATCCCCTCCCTTACCCCCTAACCGAAACAAACCCACACCCA
>CAZNVX010000138.1:0-406 GCA_964576225.1 uncultured Christensenellaceae bacterium | reverse complement strand
GTAACGCGCGTCGCTGATCACCTTCACAAAACCCTCGTCTTCTCCGGACGCGAGAGCGCGTCCGTTCGCCCGAAACGGAAACATCCCGACACGCACACGATGCTTCTCCCTTGCCTGCTGCTCCGTGAGCCCCACAGCGCCCACCTCAGGCGTTGTATAGACGCAGGATGGGACGTATCTTAAGTCCGCCTTTGCCGCGTGTCCCGCCGCGTTCTCAGCCGCCACTTCGCCCATCTTAAACGCCGAATGCGCCAGCATGCAGCGCCCGTTGATATCACCCGGCGCATACAGCCAGTCAAGGCTGGTGCGCATCGCATCGTCCACCTTCACGCGCCCGCGCTCAAGCGTCACATTGAGCCCCTCTATCGCCGACAGATCCGGCGCGCGCCCGATGGAGAGCAACGCG
>CAZNVX010000137.1:0-7642 GCA_964576225.1 uncultured Christensenellaceae bacterium | reverse complement strand
GAACAACATGGAGATCGTTCAGGGCATCACCGAGGCGGCCAAAGAGCTCAATGCCCCGTTGATTCTGCAGGTGTCCAAGGGCGCGCGCGCTTATGCCAACCCGATCTATTTGAGAAAGCTGGTGGAGGCAGCGCTGGAGGACACCGGTTTGCCCATCTGTCTGCACCTTGATCACGGCGATACGTTTGAGACCTGCAAGGACTGCATTGATTCCGGTTTCACGTCGGTGATGATTGACGGCTCGCATCATTCCTTTGAAGACAATATCGCGCTGGCCAAAAAGGTGGTCGAATACGCGCATGATCGCGGCGTGGTGGTGGAAGCGGAGCTGGGAAGGCTGGCCGGTGTGGAGGATGATATCAACGTATCGGCGGAGGACTCGTCTTATACACGCCCGGAAGAAGTGGAAGAGTTCGTCAGCAAGACGGGCGTGGATTCGCTGGCGATTGCCATCGGAACGAGCCATGGCGCGTTTAAGTTCGCGGGTGAGCCCAAGCTGCGTTTCGACATACTTGAAGAGATTGAGAGAAAGATCCCCGGATTCCCGATTGTGCTGCACGGCGCGTCTTCGGTGATTCCTGAGTTTGTGGACATGATCAATCAATTCGGCGGCAGCATGCCGGGCGCCCAGGGTGTGCCGGAAGAGATGCTGCGGCAGGCGGCCAGAAGCGCGGTCTGCAAGATCAATATCGATTCCGACCTGCGTCTGGCCATGACGGGATCGATCCGCAAATACTTTGCTGAGAACCCGTCGCACTTTGACCCGAGGCAGTATTTGAAGCCTGCGCGTTCGGCCATCAAAGAGCTTGTCAAGCACAAGATCGAAGCGGTGCTGGGTTGTGCGGGCAAAGCGTGACACAGGCATAATAAGAATCCGGCGTTCGCGTTTGCGGATGCCGGATTTTTTCGTGAGGGCTAAAAGTGTGCGGCTCTCAATGGAGCAGGGCACAGGAGGTGATTTATGCGAAAAATAATTGCGGCGGCGGCGCTGATGCTGGCGGCGATGGTGGTATTGGCCGGCTGCGCACCGCTGTCCGGGCTGTTTGGCTCCGGCGAGGAAGCCCGCCAGGAGCCGCTGTTAAACGGCACGACAACGGGGAATATTCTCAACGGCGGTTTCGCGGTGAAGGATGGAGATGATCTGCTGTTCTATTATACCGGCAGTGTGTACAGCCATGGCAGCCTGGTGCGCTCAAACCCTGATACGGGAGAAAACAGTCTGGTGCATGAACGGGCCGGGATTTATATGAATCTGGTGGACGGTATGCTGTATTATTGTCTGGAGGATGGCATTTACCGCACTTCGCTTGATGCGCCCGCGCCCGAGCGTGTGCTGGCGGGGAGTTTTTCGCTGCTTCAGATTGCGGACGGGCGCCTGTATTTTATCAGCGACGGCGCGGTGAGCTGCGCGGCAACGGACGGCTCGGATATGCCGTTCACGCCGATTCAAAACGCAGCCTGCCTGAATGTATATGGTGAAAAGCTGTATTTTCTTGATTCGGGAACAGGCTTTATCCGGCAGGCCGATATGGACGGTTCGCATCAGACGGTGCTTTTTGATAAACCCGTGGACATGTTCTATATCATCGACGACGTGATTTATTTTATCGACAGTGCGGATGGCCAGATCAAACGCATGACGCTGGAGCTGAAAAGCCTGGAAACGGTGGTGAAACACCCCTGCAGCGGCTTTAATGTGAACCGCAGCGGTATGTATTACACGCGCACAGATGACGGCCTGTGCTATAACGCCGGCCCGGACGGGCTGCAGGAGACGGTGATCGACGACTTCGGCGAGAGCACGTGGCACAGAGTGTGTATGTTTGGGGGCGGCGCGCTGGTATTGAGACAGGAGGATATGCCATAGCGGTATAGGCGCACGCCGCGCCGCATAATATATATCGATACCATGCGGCTTTAAGGGGGCGTGATAATGGGGCTGGGCATCGATTTCCAGGTGATACTGTTCTTTGCGCTTGGCCTTATACTGCTGTATTTTACAGGTTGGCTGCTGCTTGCCCCCTTAAAGTTTATTCTTAAACTCCTCTTGAGCGGTCTTTTAGGGGGTGTGCTGCTGCTGATTATCAATCTGGTGGGCGGCATTTTCTCTGTTACGATTGCCATCAATCCTTTGAGCGCCATCATTGCCGGATATTTCGGTTTGCCCGGTATCATCCTGCTGCTTCTGCTGAAGCTGATACTCGCATAAGCCACCGCAACGCTTTTTGTCGCACCTGTGAGCGCCATGAGCGGGCTGATCATTGATGTCAAGTTTTCCGGCGGTTATCACAAAAGCCCCTCTGTCGGGGCTCTTGTGATTTGGATGTATACATATGACAGGAAGCTCAACTCTATTCATTGGGGCAAGTCTTTTTTTGAAGACGGGCATGTGCCGGCATGGCCGCATGCGCTGCACCCCGCGCAGGGAGACGAATGGCTGCGCTTGCGGCGTATCAGCCGATACACACAGAAAGCCAATACCGCGACTGCAATCCCTGCAATAAGATAATCGATCAATGGGGCTCCTTTCATGTTAGCATAAGCTAACATTGGGGCGTATTTTTTGGATGCTGTGCGCATCCAATGTCCACGGTCTTTTTGATTACTTTATACGGCGATACGGTTTGCCAGATTCTTATCAAGAGCCACCCGGGTATCCTTGACGTTGACGATCAAATTTCCGGCCATATGGGAGACCACAAATATCTGCTCGCCTTCCACAAAACCCAGCCGATTGAGAAACCGGATGGTGTCATCCTTGCCGGAAATCCTTTTGATATGAACCTGCTCGCCTTCTTTGACCAGAGTCAGCGGCATAAGGCCACCTCCTTGCCCTGCTTTTGCTATGTTAGCTTTCTCTAACAATAAAAGTTTAGCATGACTAACTCATTAAGTCAAGATATAATTTAATGCTGACGTGTTTTTATCAACAATGCGGGCTTGTTTTGCGCCGAATTTCGGGCCTTTTTTATGCTTGCTTTTTCGGTATCTGCGTGTTAAAATACCCCTGCTGTAGATTTTTTGGAGGTTGAGAATGGCTGCTGTAGTGCTTGTCATCGAAATTGTCCTTTGTCTGTTCTCATTGTTTATGATCGCTGTTGTGCTGCTTCAGTCGGGCAAGAGCGCCGGGCTGACGGGAGATATTGCCGGCGGTGCGGAGTCCTTTTTGGGGAAGAGCAAGGCGAAAACCTATGAGGGAACGCTCAAAAAGCTGACCAAGGTGGCGGCTGTGGGTATTATGGTGCTTGCCATTGCGCTGGTGCTGATCCAGGTTTACGCGTTGCCGGAAACGGGTGTGCAAACACCGCAGGCTACGCCGGTGGTCACAGCGGACGCTGAGGCGGGTAATGCGGATGCGGCTGTTGACATAACACCTGGTGATGCACAGACGGACGAGACAAACACCGAATGACGTAAAGACATGTCGAGCTGTTAACGCCTTTCCAAATTCTGAGGGAAGGCGTTTTTGGTTTCTGGGGGAAAAGGAGTTGGAATTGGATTTAAGTGAATGGATTATCGATCAGCTTGGGTCATACGACAAGAAAATAGAGTATAGCGAGCTGGTTTGCGGCTTTGAGCCGGAGGAAAAGACGGCTGAGCTCAGGCACACGGTGCAGCGGCTGATTGCAGAGGGAAAAGTGCTGAGCTCGAAGAAGGGCAA
Organism: uncultured Christensenellaceae bacterium; assembly: GCA_964576225.1. Classification (GTDB taxonomy): domain Bacteria; phylum Bacillota; class Clostridia; order Christensenellales; family SZUA-584; genus SZUA-584. Next base: position 3,981 of record CAZNVX010000137.1, on the reverse strand, counting down.
GCTTTTTTTGCCCGGCCGTTTCGGGTTGTATACCGGACGCCTTGACGTCAAAAAGTCCGGATTTGCATTTCTGCCCGACTTAGAGGGCGACATCTTTATACCGGCTGATAAAAAGGGCGGCGCCATGCATGGCGATCTGGTCGTGGTCAGGCTGCTGTCCGCCGCCGAAAGCGAGAGGAAGCGCGAAGGCGAGGTGACCGGGATACTCGAAGAAAAGCAAAAGCAGTTGGTCGGCACACTGATGGGCCGCTATGTGCGGCCGGACGACGAGCGGCTTGATGAGGTGCGTGTGTCGAAGAAAGGCATCGCAGGTATACGGGACGGCCAGAAGGTGGTTGTGGATATCAAAAAGCGCGCACGGGGCACAGAGAGCGCTGAGGGACGGATTATTGAAGTGCTGGGGACAGCCGGCGACGCACAGGTGGAACTCAAAAGCCTTATCCGCCAATATGAACTGCCCGAGGCCTTTCCGGAAGATGTGGAACAGGAGGCACAGCACGCGGCATCCCGAAAGATTTCCGCTCAGGAACGGGAGGACTGGCGCGGCCGGAATGTGTTTACCATCGACGGCGCGGATGCGAAAGACCTGGACGACGCAGTGTCAATCCGCAGGCTGGAGAATGGCTGGGAATTGGGGGTGCACATTGCCGATGTGGCGCAGTATGTGGCGGAGGGCTCCAGGCTGGATAAGGAAGCGCTGCACCGCGGCACCAGCGTCTATCTGGCGGATACCGTGATCCCGATGCTGCCGCGGGCACTGTCGAATGGCGCGTGTTCGCTGTCGGAAGGCACGGATAAGCTGACGCTCTCCTGCATCATGACGGTGGATGCGCACGGTCAGATCATCGATGCGCGGCAGACACAAAGCATTATCTGCTCAAAGCACCGGCTGACCTATGCCGATGTGAACGCGTTATTTGCGGGCGATGAAAAGCTAGGCGACCGCTATGCGGACATACTGGACGATCTGCTGATGATGCGGGAGCTGGCGGCGCTGCTGCGCGCCCGCCGGGAAGAGAAAGGAAGCATCGATTTTGACCTGGAAGAATCGGCGTTTATGTATGATGCGCAAGGGTGCGTGGTGGGCGTGGGCGTGCGCGACCGCGGTGAGGCGGAACGGCTGATTGAGGAGTTTATGCTGGCGGCCAATAAAACAGTGGCCGAAGCCTACTACTGGCGTCAGCTGCCGTTTGTGTACCGTGTGCATGATCAGCCGGCTGACGAAAAGATGCAGGTTTTCCTTGCGTTTTACGCGAACTTTGGCAAAGTGAAGGGGAAGATGGACAGCATACACCCCAAGGCGCTTCAGGGCATTTTAAACGATGTCAAAGGAACCCCGCATGAGAATATCGTCAACCAAATACTGCTGCGTTCGCTTAAAAAGGCGGAGTACAGCCCGGAATGCAAAGGACATTTTGGCCTGAGCTTTCCATATTACTGCCATTTTACATCGCCCATCCGGCGGTATCCGGATCTGGCAGTGCATCGCATCATCAAAAGCGATCTTTGCGGCCGACTCAACAAAAGGACCGTTGAGATGCTTGAGGATCGTGTGGGTGAAATTGCGCGGCAGTCGAGCATACGCGAGCGTTTGGCGATGGAAGCCGAGCGTGCGGCGGACGACATGAAAAAAGCCGAATTTATGTACGGCAAAGAGGGGCAGGAGTTCGATGGTGTTGTCAGCGGCGTGTCCAGAAACGTGTTTTTTGTGGAGCTTGACAACACTGTTGAGGGTGTGATACCATTATCGTCCTTGCAGGACGACTACTATGTTTACAACGAAAAAATGTATTGTGTCATCGGGGAACGCAAGCGCAGACGGATTACGCTGGGAGACCAGATGCGTGTGCGCCTGGTGAGCGTGAGCGTATATCCCCCGCGAATTGAATTTGAGCCGGTGCGCTGATTCTGGGAGTGATTTTGTGAACGAAGGCATAAAAGTGCTGATCAAAAACAAAAAAGCGTATCACGAGTACTTTATTGATGAGACCGTGGAAGCAGGACTGGTGCTGGTGGGCAGTGAAGTCAAGTCGATACGCGGCGGCAAGGCGAACATAAAGGAAGCGTTTGTGCGTATAATGAACAACGAAGCGTATATCGTGGGGATGCACATCAGCCCCTATGAAAAGGGCAGCGTGTTTAATCAGGATCCGCTCCGCCAGAGAAAACTGCTGCTGCACAAGCATGAGATCGTGAAACTTTACAGTTTGGCCACACAGAAAGGCTTGACGCTGGTGCCGCTCGCAGTATACTTAAAGCAGGGCAAAGTGAAAATGGAGATTGGCGTGGCGCGCGGTAAAAAGCTGTATGACAAACGGCAGAGCATTGCGGAGCGTGACGCTGCAAGAGCCAAGGAAATTGCCACAAAAATGGCAAGATAGTTTTTCGGTTGGCAACTGACGTGGGGGCGTGCTTGGCTTTCGACGGGGGTTGGCCGGAGCCGGATAAGCGGGTCGCAGTCCCGGAATGCTGCGTTAAAAAGCCGGAACCTAAATTTAGTTGCAGATAAAACTGAACTAGCTTACGCTGCTTAAGGCAGTGTAATGCCCTGCCGGCGGCACCCTAATCGCCGGGGTCAGGGTATCATTAACTAGGGGAACCTCCCTTGCAAAGCTTTGAGCTGGGGAGAGCATGATGAAGCTACCGCAAATACGCCCCTGAGCGCGGGGGTGTATGGAGGGAAATGGTTTAAATACACGCTCTGCACCCGGAGAAAGTCTGACTGTGGAACCTTCGGACAGGGGTTCGACTCCCCTCGCCTCCACCACTAAAAACCACAATCGCCTAATTACTGGAAAGTAGTTGGGCGATTTGTTTTATATTTAGTCTCCGAAAATATAACTATTAAGCAGCTTCCAATTATAGCATCAGAATCGGTACAGCCCATAGTAATGCCGGCAATTGCGTTTTACAAGAAGCTTAACCGATCCAGACGGTGCTCCAATAGCGTACTGAAGGTTGAAACGATCATCAGCGTCACACCGAAGTACTCGACCTTTAAACTTTGGAAAACGCTTAGAAGCAGAGAAACCATATTGGTCGGATGCCTAAAGAGTTGTGGAAATGGAGAGACAAAAAAATACAAGAAGAATGCGATGAGTTGAAAATATTGTTATTTAGTGTTATGCTTTGTTAAATATTAAATATCAGTAAATGAGAAGGTAAGCATAGATTGAAAAACAGGAGGAAATACCGTGAAACGTGGTAATATTTCTCATTGGACAAATATCTCTCAGTGCCAAAACCTATTATTTTTTGCGCAACTTGCTAATGAATTGCTCTTTGATTATTCAATACCTTCAAATCGAATACCAACACTAAATAGCCACTTTTTATGTCTTGATGCCTTAAGTGCAATATCTAGTATTGATAATAACGGAGTTCCTGAAGGTACATTAAAACCAATTATGGAAGAATTGTATTCAGCATTGAGCAAGGACACTCTATATATTAACGGGCGAAACACCATTGCATTACTTTGTAAAATATCAAAGCGGAAAAGATATCTTCACCTGACCAAATAAATTGTTTTTTTGAAGCTTTTACATTTGAGAAGCATAAATACAGTGTTGTGTTTGTAGCTGATAAGCAAATAAATACTTTAATTGAACAGCTTGATGATTTATCTTGTTTAGAAAATTATCCAGCTAAAACAACTTCAAAGATTGAAAAATTTTTTCTAAAGAAAAATAAGGAGCAAGATTTATATTTAGAAATAGAACGGAAAGCTCTTGATCCTTACTCTGCAGCTGAACGTGCTAAAAAATTGTTAATAACCAATGCGGCATTTTATAGAATGTGTGATCACAATTATGTGTTTAATATCGAAAAGTCAAAATGCGGGGTGTATGACAAAGACAATCACTTCACTTTAATAATAAAATCTATCAGCGCTGTTCAAAGAGCTAAGACTCCATCAAGAGAAAATATTATAGTAAAAATGAATGCTGCTGAAAAGGCGTTGAGTTCTGTTTCAAACCA
>CAZNVX010000136.1:0-7734 GCA_964576225.1 uncultured Christensenellaceae bacterium | reverse complement strand
AACGAATACGCCGTGGCAGACCGCCCTGCCATGCGCGCGGGCGCAGGTCGGTATTTGAACTTTGTCTAAATGATATGCCGGAAAAAATAACCCGGCTGTCAGCGGAAATGAAAAAAGAAGCGGCGCCGCATGTGAGCCGCTTCTTTTCATGTCCGCCATACGCGGTGTGAGCGCGGGTGTACGCGTTGCTCACTCCATCAAGCCTTCGAACGCACCCTCAATCTCAGCACCCCAGTCGTCAAAAGCGTCTTCAAGGCTTTTCTGCTCTACCTTGTCACGGGTGTATGTGGCGCCGTCCACCAACAGTTTGCCGCCTTCAACGGAAAACGGGGAGGATGTGCTCTCACCCATAAACTCCACCACGATTTCGCCTGCGTTACGGCTTTCATCAAAGGTGTATTTGCCGTTGAGATTCATGCCCCACACATCCATCGTATAGGCGCCGCCTGCTTTGAATTCAATCGTGCCGCCATAGCCAGTTTCCTCGTACCACAACCCCGAGATGGCTGCCGGCGCGCTGCCGCAGCCGGATAAAACAACGGCCGCCGCTGCCAGCAGCACCACCAATACCACTAATAAAAGCTTTCTCATAAGACCCTCCAATTGTTATTTTACCTGTTGTCACTTGCTATACACAATTATAGTATACAGAGGAGGAGAAAACAAGGAACAAACAGTAAGGGATGTTCAATTGATGCGGATCTGCCGCCTTTTCTGGGAAAGCTTGAGCAGCCGCTCAAGGCGCGGGCGGTTGTAACGCTGGGCGATAATACAGGGCAGGTTGACCGCCAGCGCGTAAGCGAACATGATTGGTATAACGATTGGCGGCCCCCACAGACCGAACACCCAGAAAGGCAGTATCGCGAGCCAGTGCACCAGCTCGGCGCGTCGGGACTCAAGTATGAAGCGGCGCAGATAACCGGCTTCGGCGCTTGGCAGGCGGCGCTTGGCAAAACCGTTCTTGTGGGCGGCGCCGCCGTCGGGCAGCAGATGCTTCCAGCGGTGCACGCCGGTAAAACGCCGATAGAAGCGCTTCGCCTCGAATGGCCTTGTTGAAAACCATTTTGAACCCAATAGCCGATCGGGCAGGTGATTGCCAAGTAGCGCTGCGCCCAGCTGAAAGACAAGCCACCCGGCTGCAAAAGAACGATCATCCACACGCTCGGCAAAAATACAATCTGCATTAAGCTCTCCTTAGAAACGGGATGCTGCGGCCCTTCCATGTTACCCGGCGCAGTAGCAGCCGCTTTACCATGGAAGCTAAGAATATCACATGGAAGCCCAGCAGGAACACCGGATAAAACACCAGCGCGGGCCATTTGAAGCTACCCACCTTGCGTGCGTTAAAGGCAGCCTCTGTGGCACTGAGCACATAGAACACGGCATATAGCCACCAATCCGGCGCAGCCGTCACCACGGCTCTGACCAGCCCGATAGCGGCGGCGGTGAGCGCCGTGAGCCATACAATGCACATCAGAAGCAGCGGCACCGATACGCTGACAGCGCCCGTGAAAAAGTTTATTGTCCAACCCTGTCACAAAGCGCCTGGCCCGTCCTGATACATGCGGTAGTTGATGGCGCCGCGCCCCGCCCGCAGCCACACGGGTATACCCAGCTTCGCGTAATGTCTGCCCAGAAAGAAATCTTCCAGCACGCGCGATTTTACCTCTGCGTGCCCGCCATGCTGCAGATAAAGCGCGCGCGGCAGCAGCAGCACCGGCCCGAACATGCCCGTCGGGCGTGTGATAAAAGGCATCCCGGCACCCGTCGCTGCCACTGATATCACGTTAAAAACATGGAAAAATGCTCGTAGGAGCGGCACGGTGTGGTAAGGCTGAACGGATACCACACCGCCACGGCTTTGCTGCATCGCGGCAAGACTTTCAAGCGCGTGTGTATCAAGGCGCACGTCTGCATCCAGAAACAAAAGAAGCTCGCCCGAGGCGGCCTGCGCTCCGACCTGACTGGCCCATGTTTTGCCCACCCAGCCCTCGGTGTGAGGCCCCGCACTGATCACGCGCGCACCCGCGGCCTGTGCAAGCGAGTCGGTGGCATCCTCCGAGCCGTCGTCCACGCAGAGGATCTCGAACGGGGGCAGCGATTGGACTGTAAGATCCGCTATGAGCGCCGTGATATGATGCACTTCATTGCGCGCGGGTATTATGACTGAGATGTGCGCCGGCTTTTTCCGATTTGAGCAACGGCAGGCGCAGCAGCATCAACGCACCCAGTAACAGCCCGACTGTGATGATAACAATATTGACCAAGGCGTCTCCTTTCGTCTCGTGTATTTTGTATTTTCCTGTCTCTTATTAATAGAAATTATGAATAATAATAATTGATGCTGTCGAATTTTTCAATCATCTATATTGCTTAGGCGGATGCTGAAATGGTTGATTCGGATAGCCGGCGGTGGTAGAATGGACGAATGGAAACCGGAGGGGAAGCCATGCTTATTGACACAGCAGCCATTGTGGGCCTGGGTGCGCTCGGCGTGATGTATGGACATCACTTAAGCCGGGCTCTGCCTGCGGGCGCTCTGCAGGTGGCGGCGGATACGGTGCGGATCGAACAATATCGGCGCGACGGCGTTTATTTGAATGAAGAGCGCTGCGCTTTTGATTATGTTTCACCCGAAGAGGCGCAGCCGGCCGGCATCGTGCTGGTCGCGGTCAAGCAGCCGGGGCTGGCCGGCGCGATTGAAACGATAAGGCCGCTGGTTAATGGCAGCACGGTGATACTCTCGCTGCTTAACGGGATTTCAAGCGAGCGGGTGTTGGCGCGGGCGTTCGGTGCCGAAAAGGTGCTGCTGTGCGTTGCGCAGGGCATGGACGCAGTGCGCGAGGGGCGCCGCGTCAGCTGCGCCAACATGGGCTGGCTGGTGTTCGGGGACGCTGACCCGGGCGCGCCGTCCGAAAAGGCCAAAAGCGTGGCGGCGTTTTTGGAGGCTGCGCAGGTGCCCCATATACTGGCGCAGGACATGCCCCGGCGTCTGTGGAGCAAGCTGATGCTCAACTGCGGCGTGAACCAGGTGCTGGCGGTGTACGGCGGCAGCTATGGCAGCCTCGTTAAGCCCGGTCCTTTGCGGGATATGATGCTGGCCGCCATGCGTGAGGTGATGGCGCTGGCCCGGGCAGAGGGCATTGCGCTGGGCGAGGAGGACATTACGGACTGGATGGCGCTGCTGGCCACGCTGAACCCGGCGGGCAAGCCGTCGATGCAGCAGGATGTGGAGGCAAAGCGCCGCAGCGAGGCCGAGCTGTTCGGCGGAACGGTTGAGCAGCTGGGCATTCAGCACGGCATACAAACGCCGGTAAACACGGCTCTGTACCGGCGCATACTGGAGATTGAAAGCGGTTATTGAAAAAGGAGAGGTAACAATTGGTATCATTTGGGAAGGCTGAGGTCTACATCGGGTATTCTGATGATTTGGTGCGGCGTATCAAAAGCGCGCTGATGCTGGCAGACATAAGCTGCGCTGTGAATGAGGCGACCGACGCGCGGCGCGAGGGGCGTCTGCGCGTACGGGCTGACGGGGACGCAGCGGGCGGCGCAAGGCTGTTTGTCGTGTCGGTGAATTTGAACGACAACGCGCGGGCGCGCCGGATTGTGGGACAGATATTGCAGCAAAGGACACGGGATAAGCGTGTGAGCGGCGGCTCAGGCCCGGGAGGCTGAGGGATGGCATTGATGATGCGCCGGTGCGGGCAGAACGACATCGCGGCGCTGCGCACGCTCTCTCTGGATACGTTCACGGCGGCGTTCGGGCATCTGAACACCCCGGAGAACATGGCGGCCTACTGCGCGCAGGCTTTCGGGGAGGATGCGCTGCACCGGCAGCTCGAAACCTTGGGCACATCGTTCTGGTTTCTAGAGAAAGACGGCGTTCTGGCGGGATATATGAAGCTTAACATGGGCAGCGCGCAGACGGATTTTCACGGGGAGAACGCGCTGGAGATCGAGCGCATCTATGTGGCCGCCGGGTTTATGGGGCACGGCCTCGGCGGATATATGCTTGGGCAGGCGGCACGGCTGGCGCGGGAGGCGGGCAAGGATTTTCTGTGGCTGGGCGTATGGGAGCATAACACGCGGGCCATCCGCTTTTACGAATCGCACGGCTTCCGGCCCGCGGGGACGCACGCCTTCCTGCTGGGCGATGACGCACAGACAGACATCATCATGCGGCTTGATCTGCCGCAGACGGTATAAGGAGCAGCATGGGAACGGACAATAAAAAGATGCTGGTGTGTGACGTGGACGGCACGCTGGCACCGCACGGCGCACCGATAGCGCAGACGGTGGCGGCAGCGCTGTATGTGCTGGAGCGCCGCGGCCATACGGTTGGCTTTGCGTCAGGCAAGACCGCCGCGTATTTAGAGGGGATGGCACGCGGTATCGGCCTTCGGCGCGCCGTGATCATCGCCGAGAACGGTGCGGTCTTGATGGACGCAAACACGGAGACGGCGCTGGCTGAGCGACCGGTGTTCTTCGACCGGTTGCACGGCGAAATTGGGCGGCTGTTCCCTGATGCGCGGATGCAGCACAACCGGATCAACTTGACGGCGCTGGCGCATGGGGACACGCTGGTGGCCGTGACGGCGCATCTGCAGCAGGCGGGCGCGTGCGACGGCAAGAGCTGCCGGTTCTATCTGCACAGCGATTCGGCGGAGCTGCTGCCAAGGGGCGTGGACAAGGGCTGCGCGCTTTCTGCGCTCAAACAGCTGCGTGGCATTGACACGGCGGATGTGATCGCCGCGGGTAACGCGGAGAACGATGTGCCGATGCGCGATGAAGCGGGTCTGTTCCTGGCCGTGGGAGATGATATCGAAGCAGACAAGCGGTTTGACAACGCAGAGGCGTTGATGGCGTATCTGCTGAACGCCTGCCCGTAAGCCGCAAATGATTCTTTATGAAGATAAACATGACTGAAAGTTTATATCGACGCATCTGCTCGCAGCGCAGCCAAAAGCCTATGGGGCTTGCCTGATTGGCTGCCGTATGATATGATGCTGTCGTCTTAAAAAAACGCCGAAGAAGAGGTTGAGCCTTTATGCCTTCCGGACGCCTGAGATAAAAACGCAGCAAAGAACGCGGCCCGTGTGAGCGGGACTGTTTTTGTTGCGCGTGTTTTGGGATCGGAAGCAGTAAGGCACCCGTGCGTGCCCGGCCGCGGCGGGCGGCTCATTTACTACCGATCAGCGCAGCGACCGCCTTTTGAAATAAAGGCCACTGCGTTTTTTGTTGCTTTTCTGGACTCCCCATAAAAATTGAACCAGGAGTGCATGGATATGAAAAGCAATTTACACTGGAAACGAGACTACTTTACCATACTGGGCGGGCAGGCGCTTTCGCTGGTGACGAGCGGCATACTGCAGATGGCCCTGATTTTCTATATCACAGACAAAACGGGTTCGGCGGCGATGCTGTCCATCGCGTCAATGGCGGGCTTCCTGCCATACGCGCTGCTCGGACCCTTCATCGGGGTGCTGGTGGACCGGCACAGCCGCAAGGCGGTGATGATACTGGCAGACATGGTGATCGCTGCGGCAGGCGCCGCTTTAGCTGTCACAGCGCTGGCCACCGAGCTTGAGATATGGATGATCATGATGGCGCTGTTTGTGCGCAGCGTGGGCGCGGCGTTTCACTCGCCGGCGCTGGGCGCGGCCACACCGCTGATCGTGCCGGAGGATATGCTGGTCAAATTCGGCGGATACAGCCAGTCGCTGCAGTCCGTCACTTACATCGTGAGCCCGGTGCTGGGGGCGCTGTTATACGCCACGTGGGATTTAAGCGCGATTATCGCGCTGGATGTGGGCGGCGCTGTCATTGCATCGGCGGCGGTGGCTCTGGTGCACATCCCCAGGCCAGAGAAGCAGGACGCTGCGCAGAGCCATTTCTTGCGCGAGATGAAGCAGGGCTTCGCCGTGCTCAGGCAGCACAAAGGGCTGATGGCGCTGCTGCTGGTGGGGGCGGTATATCTGCTGATCTATATGCCCATCAACGCGCTTTACCCGCTGATGAGCATGGGGCATTTCGGCGGCACGCCGGTGCACGCTTCTGTGGCCGAGATGGCGTTTGCCGCAGGCATGGTGGCAGGCGGTTTTTTGCTGGGGCTGTGGGGTGGATTCAAAAAACGCACCGTGACCATATTTGCGTCCATACTGCTGATGGGTCTGGCGCTGGTGGTGGCGGGGCTGTTGCCTTCAGGCGGCTTTGTCGCGTTCGCGGCGTGCTGCCTGGCGATGGGCTTTTCCGCGCCTTTTTACAGCACCGTGCAGACCGCCATGTTTCAGCAGATGATCGAGCCGGCGTATCTGGGGCGGGTGTTCGCGCTGACAGGCAGCTTGTTGTCCCTTGTGGTGCCGTTTGGGCTGATTGTCTCGGGGCTGCTGGCGGATCAGATCGGCGTGCCATTATGGTTTATGGTCTCCGGCTTGCTAATTGTCTGCACCGCGTTTTTGATACTGGCTTTAACGCCGATCCGGCAACTGGACTCTCAGGCCGGCCGCTTGTCCGCAAATAACGACGGAATGTAATATTGTCACCGACAGGCCAACGTCGCTGCGGTATTATCCGACATATCGCAGTATGGAGGAATCAACCATGAGAGAACGACACACAAGGCCAAAACGCATAAAAGCCAGGAGCGCGAAAGCCTTGATCGGACAGGACGGCGCCATATTGGTGGACGTGCGGACGCCGCCCGAATACGCGGCAGGACATATTGCCGGAGCGGTGCTGCTGCCGCTGGATACACTGACACAAGGGGCGCAGACCGCGCTTCCCGACAACGGCGCCCATGTGATTGTGTACTGTCAGAGCGGGGCGAGGAGCGCCCGGGCCGCAAAGCAGCTGGCTGATTTGGGATTTAGCAATGTGCACGACCTGGGGGGCATCATCAGCTGGCCGTACGGTATTGAACGGGGATAGCCGGTGGTTAAAAAAGTTTTTGCCCCCCTATCTTTTGCTGTGCGTCAGGTCTATAATCAGCGTATACAGTAACCGCAAAAAACAAGGAGGGATTGGTCATGGGGAAAAAGATCACGATGTATGCGGCCGCTGCCGTTGTATTCCTGACGGCGTGGCTGATGATGGGCGCAAGCTGCAGCTTTTCCACAGCCAATGTGAAAAACGCGCTGATGACGACAGGGCTCGACGAGTATACCCGGCCGGTTGACAAGGTCGACTCTTTTGGCCTGGGTTCTTATGTGTATCTGAGCGCGGAGCTGCACAACGCGCCGGATAACACCACGATCACGGTGGTGTGGTATTACGAAGGCGAGGAGCTAGACCGCATCAGCTTCGACAACGAGGGGATGACGGACACGATGATCATGTCGTATATGCCGCCCGAGATGGTGACGCAAACGGGCAACTACAGCGTGGCCGTTTTTATCGACGACCGCGACAAGCCGGATGCGGCGGTGGATTTCACCATTACGGAATAACCTCAATTGCCAGAGCTGCCTTGTGGGGAAACAGGGCGGCTTTTTTGTATTTAAATATTGGAAAAGGAAGGCGCTTTATGATAATATAAAAACCATATTTGAAAAATACCATCACAAATGTCCGGCTGTTTCCAATTGATAATATCTTAAAAAACCTGATGCCGGACCGGGAAAGGGGAAAAAATGAAGTGCGGAAAATGCGGCGAAAAACTGATAAGGGGTCATCGTTTTTGCACACGGTGCGGCCAGCCTGCAGGCAAAACGATGCGAATCCTGTGGATTTCAC